>JBJMWV010000252.1:0-3657 GCA_045809985.1 Chthoniobacterales bacterium
AAACGAACGTGATGGTGCAATTCACGATCACTGGTCCTAGCGGGTACAATTACACCGATACGCAGTCGATCGCGTCGATCATTCCCAATCAGGTGGTGACTGTCGTCTTCGCGATGGCGCCGACATTTAGCTCGGCCGGTGCCTACAGCATGACAGCCCAGGTCGTGACGCCCGATTGCCTGGCTATGAATGACAGCATCAACGGGGCTTTCCAGGTGAGTAACCCAATCGGCGGAAATGTGACTGTTGGGACCGGTGGTACTTATCCTTCATTAACTAACGCCGGCGGCGTCTTTGAGGCGATCAACGGTGGAGGTCTCTTTGGTAACCTAACGATCAACGTCGTCTCCGATCTCACTTCCGAAACCGGCGCGGTAGGGTTGAATCAGTGGAGTGAAACAGGCGCAGGTAACTACACCGTGACGATTCGCCCGAGCGGCGCGGCACGCTCCATCACCGGATCGACTGCAAGCACCGGCCTTGTTCGGTTTGTCGGTGCGAGCCGCGTCACGATTGACGGTTCGGTCGGCGGTGGCGGCAGCGACCGCAGCCTGACAATTGAGAACACAAATACAACCGGGCCGATCGTGGTCCTCTTCGGCTCCGTCGGCAGCACTCCTATCTCGAATGATACGCTCAAAAACTGCACCATTCGAAACGGCGCGAACACAAGTTCGGCGGTAGTAACCTCGGATGCGGGAACGCCCGGCAATCCGGGATTCTTCACCAACGTCACGATCCAGAACAACAGCATCCAGAAAGCGTACATCGGCGCATACTCGAATGGCGGCGCCGCGCCGACACAGGGAGGGAGCAACCTCAGCTACCTCGATAACGATCTGACCTCGAGCGGAGCAAACGCCATCCGCGATGTCGGGCTATACATGCAGGGCGTGAACGGCGCGACTGTGAGTCGCAATTCGATCGGCAAACTCGATACTACGAACGACGAAGATGACCGCGGCATCTGGGCCGCTTCCGGCACGACGAACGCCGTGATCAGCCGCAACACCATCACCGGGATCGGCTACACCGGAACGGCCGGATTTGGTGCCCACGGCATCGCAGTTTCAACCGGAACCGCGAACGCGAACGTCGTCATCAGCAACAACATGATCTCGAACATAACGGGCGATGGTTTCGACGTTGCTTCGTTTCCAGCCGACAACCCGTATGGGATGTACATCTCCGGCACCCAATCCGGCATCAAGATTTATTACAACTCGATCAACCTATTCGGGAACACCTTGAATCAGACGGGCGCGCTCTCGGCCGGTATCGTTATCGGCACCGGAACCACGGCGGTTGATCTCGCGAACAATGTCGTGACCAACAACCTCGGCTTGTCCGCAGCGAGCGGAACCGGAGCAGTGGGTATCTGGCTCCAGACTGCGGCGACGCAGCTTAGCTCCGCGATGAACAACGACTATCTCGTCAACCCGAGCGGCGGCGGGACCAAAAATATCGGTCGAATTAGTGCGACGAACAGCGCGACGCTGGCGAATTGGCAGGCCGCGACGGGTAAGGAAACAAACTCGATCTCGGCTGATCCGCTGTTCTCCGCGTCGACCAACCTGCACATCAATTGCGGATCGCCGGTGATTGCCTTGGGCGTGCCGATCGGCGGCCTAACGACTGACTTCGATGGCCAGACGCGAGATGCGGTTCCCGAAATCGGCGCCGATGAGCTCGTCGCACCGACCCCGAGCAGTGCGGTGTCGCGCTTCATCCACACAGGCTTCGGCGCCTTCGATGTTAACCTGCCGGGGATCGAATGTCGGAGCAACGGGCCAGCCGGCAATTACCAGGTCATCTTCAACTTCGCTGCGCCGATCACGTTCGGCAGTGCGGCAGTCACAAGCGGCACGGGAATGACGACAACGACAAGCGGAAGCGGGACAAACGCAATCACCGTCAATCTCACCGGCGTAAACAACGCTCAGTACCTCACCGTGTCGCTGCTTTGCGCGACTGACGGTGTGAACATCGGTGATGTCTCCACCACCATGGGCGTGCTCATCGGCGATCTGAACACTGATACGTTCGTCAACGCGGCCGACGCAACCATCGCGCGCAACCTCAGCGGACAGGTTCCGAGTGCGACTGTCTTCCGCGCGGATGTGAACCTTGACGGCTTCATCAATTCGGCCGACGCGACGCTCGTGCGCAACCGTTCGGGAAGCGGACTGTAGCCGAGGTCGTCCGGATCAGCTCGTGGTCGCGCCTGCGATCACGACTGATCCGCGGCGCGATCGAATTTGGCTTCGATCAGGTCGTGGATCTTGGCCGCTACCACGGGCTGCTTCAAGCGCTCGACCGCTTCATTCAGGAAGCCGCTGACGAGCAACCGATGCGCAACGTTCTTCGGAATGCCGCGCGCGAGGAGATAAAAGAGCTCGTCTTCGTGCACCTGCCCGGAGGTCGCGCCGTGGCTGCACTTCACGTTGTCGGCCATGATCTCAAGGCCGGGCATCGAGTTCGCCTCCGCATCATCGCTTAACAGAAGGTTGCGCACGGTCTGATACGCATCGGTGAAATGCGCGTGCGGCTCGACCCGAATGAGCCCGCCGAAGGTGACGCGCGAACGATCGCCTAACGAGTTCTTGTAGAGCAGATCGCTCGTGGTGTGCGGCGCGGCGTGATCCTGCAGAGTACGCGCATCGAATTCCTGCGTGCGATCAGCTACCGTCACTGAGAGCATGTCGCTTCGCGCGCCCTCACCAGTCAGGCGGCAGAAACTTTCGAAACGCGAATACGCGCCGCCGATGTGCACGTTCAGACTCATGGACGAAGCGTCGCGCTCCGCCGTCGTCGCGTTCATTTGCAGATTGAGCGTCTTCTCGTTCCAATCCTGCGTGCAGACGTAGGTGATCTTCGCGCCACGACCGACGACGAGATCATTAACGCCACAAGCAAATCCGCGGCGCGTCCGATGTGCGGAACGAAAATGCTCCACCACCGTGACCTTCGAAAGCTCATCGGCAATCAGGAGCGTATGTGGAAAGACGGCTGCGTTTTCACCGGCCAGCCAGTGAAAGATCTCGATCGGCAGCTCGACTTCGACGCCGCGTGGTACGTAAACAAAGGTGCCTGCCGTAACGAGTGCTTCGTGGAGCGCGGCGAACTTCGCCGAACCAAGCACGGTTGGCTGCGCCATGAAGTGTTTCTGGAAAAGGTCTTCGTGCTCGATCAATCCGCGTTCGAGCGGCTTCAGGATTACGCCTAACGAGCGCAGCGATTCCGGGAGCGGATCGCGCCGGAGGAGATGTTCGTCCGCGAAGATCAAACGCCCTGCGACGTCTTCTAGCACGCTCGACCGATCGAGGATCGCAGCACGCTCGCCTTCGTCTACCTCGTTGGCCAAAAGGTAGGGCGCGAGATCGAGCGCGTTCACGTTAGAGAAGCGCCACGGCTGATCGTTCCGGATCGGCATCGACATGGAGGTAAAGCGCGTCCATGCTTCCTGCTGGCGCGTGCGGAACCACTGCGGCAGATCGGCGTTTCGCCCCTCAGGCAAGCCGAAAAGAATCGCCGCGGCGGTTTGCTCCTGCGGCGATTCGATCTCCATCACTTCGTCCAGAACAGCGGTCTCGTTGCTCATTGTCGACTCCAGAAGGTAATCGGCGGCGGCGAGCCGCTAGCCGACGGAGCCGTCCA
>JBJMWV010000253.1:0-8313 GCA_045809985.1 Chthoniobacterales bacterium
ATCATCGGCGAGATCATTGCCGGGAAGAAGTTGATTAGCGCCGGCAAAGCAGGCTGGGGGACATTGCTCGGGACGATCGCGGGGATGATTGGGAAGCTGGCGATCGGTCTCGCGATGGTTGTGCTTTTCCTGATGAACGCGCGTGCGCCGTTCTAGCTTGCGCTTGTCGCGAGCGAGTTCGCCGTTGCCACGGTCGCGTCGGCAAATACAGTCTGCGCGATGGCAGATGATCGCTGGCAGGCTGTAAATGCCCGCTAGAGGAAAGTCCGAACACCATACGGCAGCATGCCGCGTAGAACACGCGGGCGACCCCGGCCCAAGCCGGGGCTGACGGAAAGTGTCACAGAAAAGATACCGTCCCGCTTCGGCAGGATAAGGGTGAAAAGGCGAGGTAAGAGCTCACCGCGCGCGGAGTAATTCGCGCGGCAGGAAAAACCCCATGCGGTGCAAGACAAAACAGAGGGAGGACAGCCGGTCCGTTTTAATCCTCGGGTTTCGTCGCATCACGTTGCGCGCAAGCGCAGCGGGCATTCCGGAAACGGGATGAGATAAATGATCATCACGGTCGCTTCGGTGACCGACAGAATTCGGCTTATCGCTGTCACACATGAAGGGCGCTTTCGGAAACGAGGGCGCCCTTCTCTCGTCTCGAGCTTCGACACGCGCGCCGGTTTCTTGTTTGCTGTCTCACGCGACCGCGAAGGCGAAGCGCTGTGGTCGCCGGACTCGCACCAATTCGCTTATTGCTCGGCTGACCTGACGCAACACGAAGGCAACCTCTTCAGCACTCCGCGCCCGCCATCACCGGACCGGCGATTCATTTCACCCGGGTGGATCTTCCACTCAGTGATGTGCCGGGTCGCGAGAGCGATGACGAAGCTAAGGGCGCAATTCTCGGTCATGAGTACACCGAACCACTGCGTTGGAAAAGCGAACGTGCTCGCGCGCCTGACCGAAAAGCCGCAGTCGTTTGGAAACTGCAGAAGGATCGTTAGGCGATTCGCTCAGCGGAGCGCGCCTCGCGCATGCCGCTAGGAGATCCCGCGCCGCGGGAAGATTACGCCTCTAGGCGCTGACCTGCATGAGTTGCTCGAGCTTGCCTTCCGCAACGCGCAGTTCGGCCGTGCGCATGCGCACCGCTTCTACGTAGGCAGCGCGCTGATTATCGAGCTGCACGTGGAGACGGCGCAGCTCCAGCAAATTGGCGATCCGCAGTAATACTTCGAGTTGATCGAACGGCTTGAGGAGAAAATCGGTCGCGCCAGCACGCAAGGCACGGCGCTTGGTTTCCTCGTTCGAATCCGCCGTCAGCACGATGACTGGGACGAAGTGATCGGTCGCGCGGCTCTGCAGGCTTTGGAGAATGCTGAACCCGTCGACGTGCGGCATCATCAAGTCGAGCAGGATTAAATCGGGCGCGAATTCCGCGCAGACGTCGAGGGCCTTCCGCGAATCGGTGATCGATTGCACGCGCGTGTAACCGCTTTCGGCTAGCATTTCTTCGGCAAGGGCGACGTTCGCTGGCTCGTCATCAATGATCAGCAGTTTCATCCGCGGCGAGCGCGCGAATTCAACAGGGAGAGAGTCGGTGTTCATCTTCGGATAAGGTCAGGCGGCGGCGCATTCCAATTCGCGCGGTTGTATTTCCTCCATCGCGCGCGCGAATTCGGCGAGATCGATCGGTTTGGTTAGATAGCGCTGCGCTCCGGCGGCAAGGAGGCGCTGGATCTGGCGCGCCGTCGCATCCGCACTGATGACCATGACGGGAATTTCGCTCGTCGCTTCGTGAGCACGCAGCCGGTTGAGCACTTCCCAGCCGGGGAGATCCGGCAGATGCAGATCGAGCAGGATCACATCCGGCGAGTGTTTGCGCGCGAGGTCGATTCCGACGCGGCCCTGCATCGCGCTGAGCAATTCGATATCGGGAAAGCCGGCCAGCACCTGCTGCATCAGCGTTAGGTTCGAAAGGTTATCTTCAATGTAGAGGACGGTGCGGCGAGCGCGTGGCGCCTCCTCCGGCGCAACAGCGACGCGCTGCTGCTCGACCGCCTTGAGAGGCGATTCGGCAAAGGGCAATTCCACCCAGAATGTACTGCCCTGGTCAATCGCGCTGGTCACGCCGATCTCTCCATTCATCGCCTGCATGAGTCGCTGCGACAACGCGAGGCCAAGACCGGTTCCCTCAACTTCAGAATGCTCGGCGCCGAGTCGATCGAATGGTGTGAAGAGACGCGCGACTTTGTCGGGCGGAATGCCCTCTCCGTTGTCTTCGATTTCAAGCCGGACACGCCCATCGCCCATGCGAACGGACGCAAGAGTGAGCTTGCCGCCGACGGGCGTGTACTTCACGCCATTGCCGAGAATGTTAAGCAAAACCTGTTTCAGGCGCTGTTGATCGGCCGTGACATGGCACCCGTCGCGCGGAACTGCGTCGGACGCGATTTCGATCGATCGCTCTGCCGCCATCGGCCGAATGAGATCAACGCTCTCGGCAACCGCATCGGCAAGGCAGACAGGCTCGAGCGAGACCTGGAAATTCCCCGCATCGATCCGGCTGATATCGAGCACTTCGTTGATCAACTTCAGCAGATGCCGCCCGGCCTTCACGATGTGGCTGACGCGTCCGCGCTCTTTCTCGGTCACGCTCTGGCGCTCGATCAACTGGCTAAAGCCAAGGATCGCATTGAGTGGGGTGCGTAATTCGTGGCTGATGCGCGAAAGAAACTCGCTCTTCGCGTGATTGGCGCGATCGGCGTCGGCCTTGGCCTGGTGCAATGCTTCCTCGGCGCGTTTCTGTTCCGAGATGTCATCGACCATGATGAGGAAGTGGCGCGGCTTGCCTTCTTCATCGCGCACCAGACACGCAGTGCGGCGCGCCCAGACGATCTCGCCATTCTTGCGCAGGTAGCGCGTTTCCATCGCGCTGCGATCCATGCCCTTCCTCATCTGCTCTGCCATTTCGCGACTGCGCGCGACGTCCTCGACGTGCGTGAAATAACTCTCCGTCCTCGTGGCGAGTTCCTCTTCTGAGTAACCAAGCATGCTGCAGATGGTCGTGTTCGCCTGGAGAAAACGTTCGTCGAGACCGATCACCGCCATGCCGGTGGGCGCTTCCTCGAAGATCTGGCGGAAGTTCTTCTCGTTCGCTTCCAAGGCTGCGGTGCGGTTCGCTATGGAGCGCATTTCGCGGATGCTCCGCAGGCACGAGATGACGAGGAAGATGTCTTCGAAGACGACCCATCCCGCGTGTTCGATCGAGCGCCACGGACTTGCCGCCATCACTCCGTAGACGGTGTAAGGCCAGTAAATCCCGCGAAGAAAATGATCGAGCGCGACCACGATCGTGGCCGGCACGAGGACGCGCCAATCGCGATAGAAGGAAAGAATGACGAGCGATCCGAAGACGTGGAAATGCGTTTCGATGCGTCCGCCCGTCAGGCTGATGAGAAGCGCGGACATCAGCATTTGAGCGACAGCGATGACTTGGCGGGTCGCGACTGACCCCGGCCGTGCGCGGGTCATCCAAATTGGGAAAAGCGAGATCGCGGCGCCCATCATGATCGCCGTCCAGACGTGGAGCTGACTCTGCGGGCCCGTGCCTCCCCATGTTTGGGGGGTGATGATCACGGCGGCGACGATTGCCGCGATCCATTGCACCAGCATCAAGCGCGCAAAGAGTTGGTCCGTATTCCGGAAGATCTCCTGACGATGTTGCTGGAATAATTCTTCCGCGCGCGGGGCGGATGAGTTGTGGTCGACCGTTTTCATGACTGTGCGCTATGCGGTCCCGGGCGAGGAGCAGACAGCCGAAGGCGAGGCTGCGAAGAAGATCAGCGTTGCGGCGCTAGTCGCGCGGCCGCCGTACACGACAGCGACCATCCAGAGCGTGGCTGTGGAGGCGAGAATCAGAGCTTTATTTTTACTGGGCATGCGCGCGTGCAACCTCTGGTGGTTCAGCACGTCGCGTTCCACTCGGCGGGCGAGTTGCCCCGCGGTCGCTTAACCCGTTGCGCGTCAGGCGCGCAGGCAGCCGTCCAGAGAGGCGAGCAAGTGTCCGACCGTCTCTTCAGTTTCGTCGCCCATGTTCGAAAGGCGGAAGGTTTGCCCTTTGATCTTGCCGTAGCCGCCGTCGATCACGAGATGGTGCTTCGTGCGCAGTTGCTTCACGAGCGCGGCGGCATCAATCCCGCGGTTATTCTTCACGCAGGTCAGGCTGAGCGAGCGGTAACCTTCATCGGCGAAGAACTCGAAGCCCCGCGCGCGCACCCAGGCATGCACGAGTGCGTTGGTCCGCGCGTGGCGTTGGTAACGGTCGGCGAGCCCTTCGTCGAAGATGTCATCGAGCTTCGATTGCAGCGCGTGGATGTGCGCGACACTCGGGGTAGTAGGCGTCATCTCGCTTTCCGCGTTCTTCTTGAACTCGAGAAAGTCGAAGTAGTAGCCGCGGTCCTTTTGCTGTGCCGCGCGCTCGAGGGCTTTTTCTGAAACGGCAAAGAGCGAGAAGCCTGGCGGAAGGGCGAGTGCTTTCTGGCTGCCGGTGAGCAAGACATCGATACCGAGTTCATCCATTGCGATCGGGACCGCGGAGAAGGACGAGACCGTATCAACGATTAAGACAACGTCCGGATATCTGTCCGCGACTTCGCAGATCTCGCGCAGCGGGTTCATTACTCCGGTCGAAGTTTCGTTGTGGATGAGCGTAACGGCATCGAAGTCGCCGCTCGCGAGTCTGTCATCGAGTTGCTGCGGATCGATGTGTTTGCCCCAATCGACCTGCAGCGGCTTGGCTTCTTTGCCGCAGCGCCGGCTAACGTCGAGCCACTTGTCAGAAAACGCCCCGCACATGCAGTTGAGCACGCGTTTGCCTACGCAATTTCTGATCGCGGCTTCCATCACTCCCCACGCCGATGAGGTGGAAAGGAAGACCGGCTGTTTTGTCCCGAAGAGCTCCTGCAGGCGCGGCTGAACCGAGCGATACAACTCGCGAAAAGCTTCGCTGCGGTGACCGATCATCGGCCGGCGAAAGGCCTCCCAGGTTTTCTCGGAAATCTCGACCGGACCGGGAATGAAGAGCTTATCGTGCGGAGTCATGCGTCAGACGTTCTGCTTCTTAATGAAGCTGATGTCGCCGCTCCGTTCCACGCGCGCGATGTGAATCTCGTCGAGATCTTCGGTGTGCGCTTCGAGGCGGAGATCCTCCTCGAGATCGTGGTCGGAGATGTGATTGCGCCGCATCTTCGCGCGGTCGCGCTGACCGTCGCGCACCAAAATATCAGGCTCGCCTTTGATGATGATGCCCAGGGTGTGCCAGCGATAGGCGGCGAAGCCTAACAAGCGATGGAACAAAACGATGATCAGGCTGCCGCCGAGCGTCGGAAGGAATGACGCGCTGCCGTTGATCGCACGCGACAAGACGGAGGCGAGAATGACGAGCAGCGCGGCATCAAAGGGCGTCTTGCGCGCGAGGGAGCGTTTATGCCCGGCGCGAATGATGAACAACGCGACAATGAAAACCAAAACGCCGCGGAGGGAGACTTGCAGGAAGGAGAGTTCCTTCGGTTCAACGCCGAGACCGAGGAGCACGGAGCAGGAGTCGAGGAATTGTTGCACGGGAAATGATGCGACCAGCGCGCGCGAATCGTCGAGGCGAATTGCCGATGAAACCGGAATGCGGTGCAGATTCGTTTTTATTCCAAAGCGTGAGGCAGATCGCCTAACGAGTACAAACGAGACGAGGTATGGCTTCCATTTCCAGAACGAAGAACATCGCGAAACCGAAATCGACCAAGAACGCGGGCAGCCGCGCTGGTGAGCAGCGCCATTCGGGCGCGAAACCGAGCGGGACAAACGTGAGCCGCGGTGGTGGCAGCGCGGCGAAGAAGCAGGGCACGAGCGGGAGCGGGGCGCGCGGAAAAGGTGCGCGCGGCACGTAGCAGTCGTTAGGCTGCATGCCCGCGAAGAACCAGGATCTGCACGGCAGCGCGCCGGACAAGTGTGAGACCGCGCTGTTGTTGATCGACGTGATCAACGACCTCGAATTTCCGGAAGCGGAACAGATGGTCGACGATGCCGTCGCGATGGCGAAGAACGTCCGGCGCTTGAAGCAGCGCGCGCGCAAAGCCGGTGTGCCCGCCATTTACGTGAACGACAACTTCGGCAAGTGGCAGTCGGATTTTCATCGCACGGTGCAGCATTGCGGCAGCCCGAAAGTGCGCGGGCACGAGCTCGTCCGCATCCTGAAGCCGATGAAAGCCGACTACTTCGTGCTCAAGCCTAAACACTCCGGGTTTTTCTCGACCACGCTCGAAACGCTGCTGCGCTATCTCGACGCGAAGAGGCTGATCCTCACTGGCATCGCTGGAAATTTTTGTGTCCTCTTCACCGCGAACGATGCCTACATGCGCGACTACGATTTGCTCATCCCGGAGGATTGCTGCGTCTCAAACACGCCGCGCGAGAACGAAGAAGCGCTCGGCTTGATGCGGAAATTCCTCAAAGCCGACACGCGCCCGAGCGACGAGATCGAGCTGCGGCGCGGCGGAAAAACGAAGCGCTAGTTGCTCTTCCCGCGCCCCGTTTTGTTCTGCAGTTCGTCGATCTTTTTTGACGCCTCGGCCTTCGTCCAGTTCTCGTTGAACTCTTCCTTCGCCTCGCGGCAAAGCGTCTGCAGGTAGGAGCGCTGCGGGCCGGTCATCGGCTCGTCTTTGGTCACCCAATCATCCGGATCTTTCTCCGGATTCTGCATCGGCGATGGATTGTTTTCGTCCGCCATACTGAGACATCGCGACGGCCGCCGCGGGTGGCCTTATGCGCTCTTGCGCCGGCCATCGTCGCGTGGCATATCACCTCCCTCGCGGCCGAAAAACCGCTCGTTATGCCACCCGTCACGCGCCCAACCTCCAGCACCACAACTGCGGTCGATCCCACGATCGAGACGCAGGTGTTCTGGATGAAATACCGAATGCCAATCATCGCGGGCGTGGTTGCGCTCCTGATCGCGGGCATCGCCTACGGCGCTTACTATCTCTACACGACGCGGCGCGATGATGCCGCTGCCGCGCAACTCGCGCAGGCGAAGGGTCTGCCGGATTACGAGAAGGTGATCAACGACTACTCAGGCGCACCGGCCGCAGCGAGTGCTGCGCTCATGATGGCGGCCGAGCAGCGGAAGACGCAGAAGTTCGCCGATGCGAATGCGACGCTCCAGAAGTTCATCAGCGCGCATCCGAAGCATGAGCTGGTCACGACCGCGCAGATGTCGATGGCGGCGAACTTGGAGTCGTTAGGCAAACCAGACGAAGCGCTCGAGATGTATCGCCGGGTGGCGGCTGAGCATCCGCGCGATTTCAACGCGCCGCTCGCGCTCCTCGCGCAGGTCCCGCTCTTGAAAGCGAAGGGCCAGATCGATCAGGCGCGGCAGGTTTGCGAGATTGTGCTCACGCAGTATCGCGACAGCGAAGCGAGCTCTGAAGCGACGCGGTATCTGCGCAGCTTGAAACCTGCGACGACTGCTGCGCCGCAGCCGGCAGCGTCCGTTCCGCCCGCGCGTTCCGCGGCGCCGACTCCGTAGAGCTCGATTGTTCAGCGCGAAGAAGCTGATTCTCTTCGCGGCGATTTTCTGCGCCGCATTCGCCGCAGCAAATCTGATCCTGTTCGAGCTGCACAAGCTCGGGCTGAACTTCCACTACATCCCGTCGTGGCCGATCAATGTCTTCGGCCCGTCGGAGATGACGCGGCACTACCGATTACTCGTTAGTCTCGCGTTGCTCGCGGTGTTCTTCGTCGCGCAGCGTCTGCTCGCGAAAGTCGATTACCGGCTTCCGCTCGTGATCATCGCGGGTTTCGCGCTGATCATCGGATCGAACTTGATTCAGGGCTTTGAAGAAGGCTTCGCTGATCCGATCACGGCCGATGAGTTCAACGATGAGCAGACGCCACAATACTACCACGACGCGGTGGAGATCACCGACGCGGGCGAGTTCTTCCGGAACTACAACGCGATTCAACGAACGCTCCACATGCACGCGCGGACGCATCCGCCCGGGCCGGTGCTGCTGATTTACGCGTTAAACAGGCCGCTCAAAGAACCTGCGCTGATCTCGCTCGCAATCGCTGTGCTCGCCGTCACCACAGCCGCATGGTTCTTCTACAAGCTGCTCGTCACGGAATTGCAGCCACATCTCGCCGGCTTCATGACGTCCCTTTTCCTGCTCCTTCCTTCCGTACAGATATACTATCTCGCAACGGTCGACGCGCTGGTTGCGGCGCTACTGCTCGGCGTGTTTTACTGCTTCAAGCGCGCGACCGCGCTCC
>JBJMWV010000254.1:0-2049 GCA_045809985.1 Chthoniobacterales bacterium
CTTCTGGTCGAGCGACGAGATGCCGCCGTCAGGCGCGGTCTTCACGACAATTGCGAACTGGAGCACGAGCGGCTTGAAGGACATGGAGTGGCGCGGCGCGAAATTTCTCTGGAGCAAATCGCTCGAGTTCCTGCGTTTCGTCGAAGCGCCTGCGCGTGCTGGCGAGCCGTTTGAGATCGCGACGACGATCAGCGACCCGGAGACGCGCGAGAAATTCACCGCGAATGGCTGGCGACTACATCCGTCCGCGGAAATCAGCGCGGACATTCACAAATACCACAACTACATCACCAACTCGAAAGGCGAGTTCACCGCCGCGAAGGATCAGTATGTGCGGCTCAACACCGGCTGGTTCAGCGATCGCAGCGCTTGTTATCTCGCGAGCGGCCGTCCGGTCATTACGCAGCAGACCGGGTTCACCGATCACTACGGAAATGACGGTGGCGTTATCGCCTTCGACTCGTTAGGCGAAATCGTCGAAGCTGTGAAGATGATCAACACCAATTACGCAAAGCACTCCCGCGCCGCGCGTGATCTCGCGCGCGAAGTCTTCGAAGCGGAGAAGGTCCTCGCCTCGCTGCTCGACCGCGCCGGGATTTGATTTCGCGATCAACTACCCCATCTTCTCGGACTTCTGATGGTCCGCGTATTTTCTTGGGCGCTCTGCCTGCTGGTCGCCGGTGATCTATTCGCTCAGCAAAGAGGAACTCCACCTTCTGCTAGCGCGCCGAACCCAACGCCGAGCGCGTCAGCGAGCGCTGCTCCTGCGGTCGTAATCCCAGCGCCTGCTGTGCCGGCGCGACCGAACGGGCAGATCCAGCGCAGTCTAGTTCGGATCACGGCGACTGAGCTCGAGCCGGATTACAAAGCTCCGTGGAACGCGGGCGCGATTCAGCGCGGTGTGGGCGCGGGTTTCGTGATCGACGGCAACCGTATCATGACGAATGCGCACGTTGTCAGTAACAGCCGTTATCTCACCGTCGAACGCGAAGGTGATCCGAATAAATATCCCGCGACGGTCCAGTTCGTCGCGCATGACTGCGATCTCGCGCTGATCAACGTCGCCTCGGCCGAGTTTTACAAGAACATGGTCCCGCTGAATTTCGGCGGCATTCCGGAGTTGGAATCAACTGTCTCCGCCTATGGTTATCCAATCGGCGGCCAGCGCATGTCGGTCACGACGGGCATTGTTTCGCGCATCGACTTCCAGCTCTACACGCATTCCTCGATTGATCAGCACCTCGCGATTCAAATCAGCGCGCAGATCAATCCGGGCAACAGCGGCGGTCCCGTTATGCAAAACGGGAAAGTCGTTGGCGTCGCGTTCCAAGGTTACAGCGGCGATGTCGCGCAAGGTGTCGCCTATATGATCCCGACGCCGGTTGTGTCGCGCTTCCTCAAAGACGTGAGCGATGGTCACTACGATAAGTATGTCGATCTCGGCATCACCTACTTCAAACTGCAGAACCCCGCGCAACGGCGTTATCTCGGACTGGACGACGACGATCGCGGCGTCCTTGTGCAGAGTGTCATCGTCGCAAGCAAGTCAGCGGAATTTCTGAAGCCAGGCGACGTGCTGCTGGCGATCGATGATCATCCAATTGCGAGCGACGGCTTTGTCGAACTCGAAGGCGAACGCGTCGAGATGCCCGAAGTCGTCGAGCGAAAATTCAAGGGCGATACCGTGAAGCTGGATGTGTGGCGCGATAAGCGGCGCAGCTCGGTAACGGTCGAACTCGGCGGGATTCCGCCCTACGCAATCCAAGGTCACACCTATGACGTGCAGCCTCGCTATGTGGTTTACGGCGGGCTGCTTTTCCAGCCGCTCTCGCTCGATCTGGTGCAGGCTTATCAACCGCAGGACCTCCGCTTGCGGCATTACTTCGACTTCTTCGTCATCGACGAAATCTATCGCGAACATCCGGAAGTGATCGTGCTGACCAACATCCTTCCCGACCCGATTAACACTTATCTGCAGTCGTATCGCGCCGGGATCGTCGATGAAGTAAACGGCACAAAAATTCGCGTACTCGCCGACTTGGCGAAGGC
>JBJMWV010000255.1:0-8072 GCA_045809985.1 Chthoniobacterales bacterium
GGTCGCGGCGAGGCTGTTCGCGAGGTTGAAACGCGCGCGATAGTAATCTGGTTTTACGCGGATGGATTCACGATACTCGGCGATCGCGGTTTCTGGTTCGCCGCGATTGGCGTCCTCGTTACCGAGGTTGTACCAAGCGATCCAGGCCTGCGGGTTCTCTTTGATCACGTAGGTCCAAAGCGTTCGTGCATCCTCGAAATGCGCGCAGTGCAGCGAAGCGAGTAACGCTGTGGCGGCGAGTGTGACGAAGCCAGCAGGCTGCGAGTAGCGGGTCAACTGCGGTATGCGTTGAACAAGAGCGTGCACTGCTGCGACAGCAGCAACGATCACCCCGGGCAGCGCATGGTATTGCCAATGATCGGCAACTTGCGAATACGCGAAGTAGTTCGTGTCGAAGATTCCGAGCAGGGGCAGCAACATCAGCGCGTAGTAGCCGAAGCCGAGCGCGACCGCCGCTCCGATGTGTCTCGACAATAAGGCACATGCGACCAATGCAATCGCGAGAAGGAGACCGGGAAGCAGGCCATGCGAGGAGGCGGTGCTATCGACCCATCCTTGATACATCGGCGTGAGATGGACCGGCAGCAGCGCCTTCTCCAGATAGAACCAGAAGGCCGCGCCGGATGCTTCGATTCGCTGCCATAGGCTTAGCGTGCTCATGAGCGATTTTGCGCCGACGCGATTTTGCTCGAACCACATGGTGGTGACGCCCGCGGCGAACGCGGCCGCAAAGAACGGCATGAGCTTCAGCAGAATCGCGCGCGCGTTTGCTCGCTGTGTGAATGCGTACCGCATCGCGAGAAAGACCGGCAGACAAACCGTTGACGTCTTGCAAGCGAGCGCGGCGACGAAGCAGACGAACGCAACCGCGTAGGAGCGCCAGTCGCGCCGCGCGGTGTGTTTGGCAAAGGCGAGAAGCGCAAGCGCCATGAAGAGGAACGACCACGTGTTCTTCTGCTCCGCAGCCCAGGAGAGCGTCTGCACGTTGACCGGATGGACGGCGAAGAGCGCGGCGACCCACCACGCAGCGGGCAGTCGCCAGAGCCGCGCGATACGCCACACGAGCAACGCGTTCGTGCAATGCACGAGAAGGTTCACCAGGTGATATCCTAGCGGATGATTACCCCAGAGCAGCCACTGAATGCGCAGAAGCGACCAAAAGAGCGGGTAGTAATTGAAGGCCTCCGAGGTGAACCAGAAGGCGCGGAACGCATCGGGCCGGTGGAGAAGGGAATTGTCCGAAATATAAACTACGTCATCGAAGACGAAGGCCCGTCCGATCCCGAAGCCGTAGATCAGCAGCGCGAGGGCGAAGAGCACGAGTCCTCTGGTTCGATCGTTCCAGCGCATCACGGTGCGATTCCCTTCGGAGCACTTTTGCCTAACGAGAGCAGCAGTGCGGCGGTAAGCCCAGACAGGCCCGAGATCACCCAGCCGATGCGACGCAGTGGCATCGCGGTGTAGTTGAACTCGACGATGTGATCACCGGCCGCGACATCGCACGCGACGACTGCCGCATCACCCGTTGGACCCGGCTTAACCGACTCGCTATCGACGTGTGTATCCCAACCTGGAAACCAGAACTGCTGCAGCGCGACCTTGCCGCTCTCGCGCATCGAGACACTCGCGCGGTAGTGGTTCGGCGCGACCACGTCGCAGCGTGTCACCGTTCCTGTCGCTGCGCTTACCAGTTCCAACGCTGGCGCGGTCGGTGCTTGCTGCACGCCGCGTGGCAGGAAATCATCGCTGCTGGTTGCGCGCTCACGCGCCGTCCGAATGGCGGCGGGCGTGATCATCTGATCAAACGGAATCATGCGACCGTGCGCGTGTATGCCTTCAGCTTGATCGGCAGTAACGCGACTAATTGAACGGGAGCCGCGATCGGCAGCGACGAATTGCGCCTCTGTGTAATAGGGCAAGTAGGCTGCCATTACTGTGGCGAGCACAAAGACGAAGCCCGGAACTTCCCACCGCGCGACCCGCTGCGTGACTTGATCGAAAACTGCAGCTCCGCAGAGCGCGGCACCGAAGACGAGTAGCCCGAGAAAGCGCCACGGAAACTGGACGTACTTAATAAGCGGCAGCGCGTGCCACACCGTGGTCGCGCTTGCGTGAGACATGAAGACGGCACCGCATACGATGACGACTCCGACGAGGCTGCAACGCGTTCGCCTTCCAGCAATGAGCAACACCACTGCAGTGACGACCACGAGCAAATGTGGAAGACCGATCTGCAACGGCATTTGATCCGCTGTGCCGCGTTCGCCGAACCCCCAGCCGGAGCGAAGGAACTCCGAGGCGGAGACGAAGTGCTGATGATAATCGAAGTACCCGCCGGTGAGGCTCTCCTCAGCTTTGGTGAATGCGCGGCCCGCGAGTGCGGGTAACCAGAAGAATGCGGCGAGGCCGACGCCTATCGCCGTTGGAACTCCCGCGAAGAGCATCGCGCGGCAATCTTTCGTGCGTCCGCTGAAAAACCAACCGGTTGCGATGCAGACCGGCAGCGCAATCATTGCGGTGATGTTGTGCGTCAGGACGAGGCCGGCGCTGGCGATGATTGCAGCGATCGCGCCGCTCCGTGTGCGCTGCGCAACGAATCGCTGAGTTCCAAGTGCGAGCAGCGGCAGCCAGACGAAGGCAGCATGCTCCGCGAGCGCGTGCCTAACGAACAGATCCACCATCCGATACGGCGCGACCATGTAGAGCAACGCGGCGACACATGCGGCCCAGCGTGAAACGTTCGCGGCGGCGAAGTAGTACATCGCGATGCCGGAAGCGATGAGCGTCAGGAGTAGCGTGAGCTTGAGCGCGGTTACGATATCGAAGCCCGCGAGCACCGGCACTTCAGTGAAGTAGTAGACGAGCGGGGCGTAGAACTGAAACAACGGCGAGCCATGGCCGTAATAAAGGTCGCGCGACCAGGTCGGGAAGTAATCACCCGCGCGAAGCGCCGCGTTGAACTCGACCATCCGCGTGAGGTCGTACCAGGCAGAGTGTCCCCACAGCAATCCCGGGGCCCACATCACGCGCGTCATCAGCACCGCAAGGGTGAGAAGAATCAGCCAGTGCAGGAGCGTGAGCTGCTTCGATTCGTCGAGCAGCGCCGCGCGCCTTCGCGGTTTAATGTGGTGCCGCTCCTCGGTTACCAAGGTAGTCGCGGGAGAGGCAAATTCGGTCATTCGGCGCGGGAAGGCGAGCGCTTGCGAAGCTAGAAATCTGCCAGTCAGTTGCATTGACTCTGCGCGCGGCTGATCTCTTCGCGTGAACGCAAAAACCGCGAGCGACCGCGCGAAAATTCTCGTTGGCACCGCGAGTTGGTCCGATCCGGGATTTGTGGAGCGCTGGTATCCGAAGGGAATGCCGGCGACGGACCGGCTCTCGTCGTACGCGCAGCACTTCGACATGGTGGAGGTGAACTCGACGTTCTACTCCGTGCCGGACGCGCGACTGGTCGAGCGTTGGTGCCGCAGCACGCCCGATGAGTTCACGTTCGATGTGAAGTTGCACCAGTTGCTCTCGCGTCATTCAACGACCGCGAAGTTTCTCCCACCGACTCTGCAGAAGCGTGTAGAGACGGACGAAAAGGGGAGAGTGAAGCTGACGCCGCAGATCGAGTCGGCGGTCTTGAAGGAATTCCTCCGCGGAATCTCAATGCTGCGCGATTCCGGCAAGCTCGGCGCGCTCCTCCTGCAGCTATCGCCGTCCTTCTCGCCGCGGAAACACGAGCTCGCGGAACTCGAACCATTGCTCGGGCAACTGCGCGACTACCTGGTGGCGGTTGAATTCCGGAATCGTAATTGGACCGAAGGCGAACGGCTCCCGGAGATGCTCGACTTCCTGCGCAAACATCACGCCGCATTCGTCGCAGTCGACACGCCGGCGACGGAGCACTTCATGGCCATGCCACATGATTTGAATGCAGTCACGACGCCCGACCTCGCGTATATCCGTGCGCACGGACGCGACGTGAAGGCATATACAACAGGGAAGACGGTCGCGAGCCGCTTCGATTACGACTACAACGACGAAGAGATCGACGAGATTGCCGAACGCGCGACGAAACTCGCCCGCGAAGCGAAGCGCGTGCACCTCATTTTCAACAACAACAATCTCGATTACGCGCCGCATGCCGCGTTGCGCACTCGGGCTGCGCTTGGTCAGATCGCGAAGGCGCCGCCGCGCCAGCCGGAGTTGTTCGCGAAATGACTGAAGCGCAGGTGGAGAAACGCTGGTGGCCGCGCCTCAAAGCGTGGTGGATGGCTCATCATCACCGGCTGATGGCGATCGAGGACTCGCCGCACGCGATCGCGCTCGGGATGGCGATCGGCGTCTTCTTCGGTTTCACTCCGCTGTGGAGCCTCAAGACGTTGCTCTCGATCGGCGTCGCCTGGCTCTTTAACAGCAACAAAATCGCGGCCGCGATCAGTGTCACGTTGCACGACGTGATCCTGCCCTTCATGCCGGCGATCTACTGGTGGGAATACAAGCTCGGCTACTACACGCTCAATCACGCGAAACCGCCGAAGGTCCAATTCGCGCATATGGCGATGCACGACTACCTGCACTGGAAGCGGTTCGTGAGCGTGATCTGGCCGACGTTGATCGGCTCACTCTTTCTCGCGCTGCCTTGCGCGGTCGTCTTCTACTTCATCGTGCGGGCGCTCGTCGTGCGAACCCGCGCCCGCCGCGCGGCGGCCGCTCAGGCAGCGTCGATTCCGCCGGCCTGAAGGATTGCCGAGAATTTCCGCGGAGAGCGGCACGGCACTTGCATCACCAAGGCGCAACCATCGGGCTGACCCGCCGCTGTTGGCGAGCTGTCCGATCCAACGACGACCTACTATGAAACCGTTCATCGCCATTCTCTCCAGCAGTCTGCTCCTTTGCTCCTGCGCCGACATGTATGTGACCAATGCTACCGTCGGCGGCAGTGGTCGCGCCCGTAGCATCGACACGAAGGATTACGGCTCAGCCGGAATCAACATGCTGCACTGCGGCGTTGGTGCGCACGATCCGAAGGCGATCTACATCCGCCCATTCTGCATCGACAGCGCGACGGTCGTCGGCGACGTCGCTCATTCCGATGGTGAACTGCCAATTCGCAAATCTCTCATCCCGGTTTCGTTTGCTACAACTTTGAAAGAGCAGCTCGAGAAAATCGCTCCCGCTCGTGTTCTCAAAGACGACGAGGCTCCGCGTGTCGGCTGGCTCGTTGATGGTGAATTTCGCACAGTCGACGGCGGCGACCCGGCTGCGCGTTTCTTCGTCGGTCACTTCGGCGTTGGCCGCTCGTATCTTCTCCTCCACGTTCGTGTCACAGACGTCGTGACAGGCTCGATGGCATATGAGTTTGATGTGTACGGCGGCAGTAATTTGCAGGGCCGCTCCGGCACCCTTCGCGCCAGCGGGCTCGGTAAGGCGACGGAGTTCGATCTCGTGAATGCGGCGGAGCGTATCTACCTCGCACTCGAGCCGAACGCATTCCGCTACGGCGTGCGCGCGAACGTCGCGCTGCAGTAGTTGCTCGCGTTCTCGCGGCGCAACGCTGCGAGGCAGCCAGTCACTTGGGGTCGTCCGCTAAGGGGAGCGGACGAGACGGTGCAACTTGCGGTCGGAGTCGCCGCGATTAAGGTGCAGACCGTTTTTCCTGTGAAAACTTCTCGCCGCCTTTTCCGCTCGTTTCTCTCATTCGCGCTCGTGTTCGCTTCCGCCGGGCAAATGCTCGCCGCGCAGGCTTACATCATGGTTGATGCGAAGACGGGCTACGTGGTCCAGGAACGCAACTCCCGCCAGAAACGCCAGGTCGGCAGCCTGACCAAGATCGCGACCGCGATGGTTGCGCTCGATTGGGCGGAGCATAAAGGTGGTGATCTCGGCCAGATGGCGACCGTTCCGCCCGACGCCATGACCGGCGTGAGTGAGAACCTCGTCGGCTTACAGCCTGGCGATGAAATCTCACTCCGCGATGCGCTCTACGCTGCGCTCGTCCAGTCAGACAATGTCGCAGCCTACACACTGGCTGATCATGTTGGTCGCGCGATTCAGGGCATCGTTCCCGCAGGCGCGAACAGCACGCCGGTCGGCACCTTCGTCGGGCAGATGAACGCGCTCGCCGCGACCTTGAAGATGTCGCGCACACATTTCACAAATCCCGCTGGCCTCGATGCGGACGTGAAGCCCTTGCCGTATTCGACCGCGGAAGACATGGCGCGGTTGACGCGCTACGCGCTGAACAAGGCCGGCTTCCGTTTCTACGTTTCGCAAAAGGAACGCCAGATTTCCTGGAAACGCGCAGGTGCGAACAAGGACTACATGCTGCGCAACACGAACGAACTGCTCGGCCAGAATGGAGTCGACGGCGTGAAGACCGGACGCACGGCGCGCGCGGGTGATTGTTTGATTCTCTCCGCGGCTCGTGAGGCGGAAGTGGTGAAACTCGGTGAGAACAACGCTCGCGTCATGCCGCGCAACCTCATCATCGTGCTGCTCGGCAGCGCGAATCGGTTCGAAGAAGGCAAGCAGCTCCTCGGGATGGGCTGGCAGCTTTACGATCAATGGGCGGCTGCCGGACGCATGGTCGATCCGAAGAAGGTCCTCTAGCGTCGCGCCTAACGAATGAAGCGCCGCATCGGTGTTCTGACCAGCGGCGGGGATTGCCCCGGCTTGAACGCGGTTCTGCGCGGAATCGCGCTCGCCGCGGAGAAGTTGAACTTCGAGGTCCTCGGCTTTCTCGATGGATTCGAAGGACTGCTCCCGCCGGGAAGTTTTCGTGTTCTCGATCGGCGCAGCACGAGCGGGATCATGCCGCGCGGCGGGACGATTATCGGCACGACCAATCGCGGGCATTTCACCGCTAAAGTCGGAGCGGGGGACAAGACCGTTGTCGCGAGTGAAGTCATTCACGACGCGCGGCGCGTGCTCGATCGCGAACGCGTCGAAGCGCTGATCATCGTCGGTGGCGATGGCTCAATGACTACAGCGCTGCAGCTGCAGGAAGCGGGGATCAATTGCATCGGCGTTCCCAAAACGATCGACAACGATCTCGAAGCGACGGCGATGACTTTCGGTTTCGATTCAGCCGTCGCTGCTGTCATGGACGCGTGCGATCGCCTGCACACGACCGCGACGAGTCACAAGCGCGTCATGGTCCTGGAAGTAATGGGACGCCATGCGGGCTGGATTGCCTTGCACGGCGGCGTAGCCGGCGGCGCGCACGTCATCCTGATTCCGGAGATCCGCTTCGATTATGAGAAGATCGTGGATGCCGTCCGGCTGCGCGAAGCGTACGGCAGTGTCTACTCGTTAGTCGTCGTCGCAGAAGGCGCCTGTCCAGCGGAAGGCCAGCCCGTCATGCGCCACATGGAGACTGGCGAAGATCAGTACGGCGGCATCGGCGTCCTCGTTGCGGCGGAGATCGCCGCTCGCTGCGGAAAAGAAACCCGCTGCACAGTGCTCGGTCACTTACAACGCGGCGGCGCGCCGACCACGCTCGATCGGATCCTCGGCACCCGCTTCGGCGTGAAAGCGGCGAAGATGGCTGCGGAAGGCCAATTTGGTTCCATGGTCAGCTATCAAAACTACCAGGTGCATCACGTTCCGATCGCGGATGCGGTGAATCGCCTGCGCCTTGTGCAGCCGGACAGCCAGCTCGTCCAGACCGCGCGCGACGTCGATATCTGCTTCGGCGATTAAGTTTGCCGCGCCGAGCACGACGGGTAATTTCCGCACCCGCTCTCCGAAATTATGATCAACGTTCTCCGCAAAAATCAGAAGGCCCTCTGGATCGTCATCGGCGTCCTTTGCATTCCGTTCGTCTTCTACTTCAGCAACTCAAAGGTCGGCGCGATGGGCCAGAACCAGCTCGGCAAAATCTATGGCCGCGCCGTCCCGATCGCTGAAGCACAACGCAGCGCTCGACTCTTCGCGCTCGCCCGCGAGCTCGGCATGTACAATTTCCTGCAGGACATGGTCTCCGGCGCGACCTCCGAGAATGAGGCCTATTCCGAGTTCACCTGGAACCGTCTCGTTCTGCAGCACGAAACCGAGGAGCTCGGGATTCAGGCGACCAACGCGGA
>JBJMWV010000256.1:0-4297 GCA_045809985.1 Chthoniobacterales bacterium
AGCACGCCGCGCACCTGCGACGGCATCCTGCACCGAGCCCCGCGCGTGTACGACGACCGAGGCGCTACGCAGCGAGTGTTGCGTGAACGGCACGTAAACCGTCTCCATCGTTTTCACCTGTCCACTCTCATGAACGTCGCCGACTACGCCGACGATCTCGACGATCGGCGCCGCTTGCGTGGTGTTGGCGCGGCGCAGTTTGCGTCCGATTGCTGATTCGTTAGGCCAATATTTTTGCGCGAGCGATTTGCTCACCACCGCAACTGGTAACGAATCGGCGCGATCGCGTTCATCGATGGAGCGCCCGTCCAGAACTGGAATGCCCATCGTGCGCAGATAGCCGGGCGAGATCCGCCTGTAGTGAAATACGACCGGGTCAGGCAACCACTCGCCACTCGCGAGTTGCGGTTGGAGCGAGCTACCCCATCCACCATCGCCGACTGGCATCGTGGTGGTAAGACCGAACCTGAGGATGCTGGGCTCCTCGGCGAGTTTCTGTTCGAACGCGTTCACGAACTGCACGCGTTTCTCGTGATCCGCCATCGCCGGCTCCGGAAACCCGATGTGCAACGCGACGCGGTTCTGCGGTTCAAAGCCGAGGCTGATGCGATTGAGCCTGGCTAACCCGAGACCCGCGATCGTGGTGCAAACAAGGATCAGGACAGAGATGGCCGCTTGAAAAACAACCATCGCTTGTTGCCATCGAATTGATTTCGCACTCGCGCTGCCGCCGCGCGATTCACTGCGGAGCGCCTCGTTCAATGAGGCTGCACGCGTCTGTCGCGCGGGGATCAAACCGACCACCACGCCGGTGATCACGATTAAGAGAAACGCGAAACTCGCGGTCATCGGATCGAAGCGGACATTCCGGAGAAGCGAGGCCAGAGAGCGATCCGGATCGAGACGCTGCAAGGCCGGGATGGCAAACCGGGCAATGCCGATGCCGATTGCTCCGCCCGTTCCGACGAGGATCATGCTCTGGACGAGAAATTGGCGAACGATGCGCCAGGCGCTCGCCCCGAGAGCAAGACGCACTGCCGTCTCGCGTTCGCGCTCCGCCGCCCACGCCATGAGCAGCGATGTCAGATTGCAGATCGCGAGCAGCAGTAAGACTGCGGCACCGCCTTGTACGAGCAGGACAACCTTATCCGAGCCGTTGAGGAGAACTTCGCGCAGCGGTTGCGCGCGCCAGCTCCAGTCTTTGTTCTCCGGACTAGCCGCGATTGCGCGCGGCGTGAAATTCGCGAGCTCGCGATCGGCCGCGGCAACCGTAACGCCCGGCGCGAGGCGCGCGAACGTAGTGCATTGGCGCGCACCAGTTACTTTCGTCCACATTGCTTCCGGCAAGTCGAAGGGCAGCCAGACGTCAGTGTCAGGAGGCTGAGCGAAGCCCGCCGGCAGCACGCCGATGATCGTGTGCGGCACGCCGTTCAGCCGAATGCTCTCACCGATCGCGTCTGACCTGCCGGCAAAAGAATTGCGCCAAAGCCGCTCGCTGATCAGTGCAACCGCAGCTGCGTGCGGTCCTTCTTCCTTCTCGGTGAAAAGCCGACCGATCAGCGGGTGCGTGCGCAGGACGTTGAAGAAGCTGGCGGTCACGCGCGCCCCTTGCAGGCGGCGCGTGTCGTCCTTCTGCTCCCAATTCGCATCGAGCGGCACTGACTGACCAAGTTCAGAAAACGAGTGCGTCGATTCGCGGAGCAGGACGTAATTCGAGCGGGTGTCGACGAAATCCACCCGGCCGCTGCCGGGCAGCATCTTCGTCGTCCAAATGACGACGACGCGATCGGCCTCGGGAACCGCGAGATCTGAAAAGAGAAACGAATGCAGCACCGCGAAGACGGTCGTGTTCGCTGAGAGCGCGAGCGCCATGGTGATGACGATGACGGCAAACGCAGCTTTGCGGCGGGCGAAGAAGCGAAAGGCGGTCGTGATATCGAACAGGACCGCTTGCATACCCGACGTGTAGGTTAATTGCAGCTTTGAATGAAATTAAAAGCATGCAACGATGCGTTGAGCTCTGCTCAAGATGCCCAAGGACCTCCTTCGCTACACTTCGTTCGAAATGCGCCATCTCCGTCTCGTCCTGGCGGTGGCGGAAGAGCGCACCCTGACGCGCGCCGCATCGCGGCTGCGCCTGACGACGTCGGCGTTAAGTCATCAATTACGTCAGCTCGAGGAGCTCGCCGGCGCGCCGATGTTTCATCGCGATGGCCGCAGCATGCGAACGACCGCAGCCGGCGAAACGTTGGTCGAAGCAGCGCGGCAGACGCTCACCGTCGTGCAAGAGGCGGAGGAGCGGTTGCATCGCGGAGACTTGCCCGAGCCGGAGATTGTCCGGCTCTGCACGCATTGCTTCACTGGCTACTCATGGCTGCCGGCGATCATCTCGTCATTTGTCGAGCAGAGCCAGGGCCGGATCGATGTCCGGATTTCGGTCGAAGCAACGCGGCGGCCGTTCGAGGCGCTACGCGAGCGTACCCTCGATCTCGCCCTTACGCTACAGCGGCCGCCGGATTCCGATTTCGCGGCTCAAGTGCTTTTCGAGGATGAGGTGCTGCTCCTCATCCCGCCGAGCCATCGTCTGGCGAAGCGGTCGTGGGTAGAGCTTTCTGAATTGCAGCACGAGCATTTGATTATGCATCCGGACAAGATCGAGGAGACCCAATTCTTCCGCGATCACCTCCTTCCCGGTGGAGTTCGCCCGAGACGCTTCACTGGAGTGATGTTGACCGACGCGATCGTCGCGATGGTGAAAGCGGGATTAGGCGTGACTGTTCTGCCTCGCTGGACGATGGCGAACGTCCTCTCCGAAGGCGGGCTGAAGGCGCTGCGGATCACGCGCAGCGGAGCGTCTACGAGCTGGTACGCCGTAACCAGAAAGAAGCCGGACAATCCAAAGGTGCTGAACGATCTAATCGCGCAAGTGGCGACTCAAATGGCCGACAAAGTGAAGTCCGCGCATGCCGCCGTCCGCATGCTGCCGCGCAGCGGGAATGGCGTCAGAGCACGAGGGCCGCAATCCCGCAGTCTAAATCTTCGCACGCGGCGATCGGCTCGTAAAAATGCGAAGTGAAGGCTCGGACGATCACGAGGTTTTCGCTACGCGGTGAACGATGCCTTTTTTCCGGAGAATGTCGGCTGCTTCGCTGAAGTAATCTTTCACGTCCGCCTGCTGGCGAATCCAATCGAGATAACGTCCGATGCCGGCGAGCAGATCAACCTGCGGCTCGTAGCCGGCAGTGCGGATGCGTTCCGTTCCACTCGTTAGGTGACGCATTTCGCCGGGACGAAACTCGCCATTCACTTCCGGTGCGATGCAAATCCCGAGCGCTTCGGAAATTTGCTCGGCTACTTCGCGAACCGGCACGCCTTTGCCACTGCCGACATTCACCGGCAGGCCATCGAGTTTATCGGTCGTGGCGGCGAGAAGATTCGCGCGCGCGATGTCTTCGACGAATGAGAAATCGCGCGTCTGTTCGCCATCTTCATAGAGCACCGGCGGGAGGTCATTGAGGAGGCGCGTGCAGAAGATCGCAATCACTCCGGTGTAGGGATTGAAGATCGATTGGCGCGGTCCGTATGTGCACGAGTAGCGCAATGCGACGGTCGGGATGCCGCTCTGTTTTCCCCAAAGCAGTACGAGCTTTTCCTGGTCGACTTTCGTGAGGCCGTAAACAGTCTCGCCGCCGATCGGCGCTTCTTCCGGTGTCGGCACGCTCGTGGTTGGCTTGCCGCAGTTCGGACAATGCACGGCCCAGTCGCCACGACGAAGTTGTTCAACCGGACGCACCGCGGGGAAGACGAGACCGTGTTCGGGACAATTTCCGGCGCCTTCGCTGTAGACCGCCTGGGATGATGCGACGATGACTTTCCTGACGGGAATGTTCTCTTCGCGAATCACCTCGAGCATGAGTGCGGTGCCGAGGCTGTTCACGTCGACGTACTTCGCGATTTCCGGCATGTAGCCGCCGTAGGCTGCTTCGTGGAAAACGGTGTCGACGTCCTCGAGCGCTGCAGTAATCGTCGTGCGATCGCGTAGATCGCCTTGCACGAATTCGGCGTCCGGGTTGATCCAGTTAGGCTTCCCGCGCTTGTGCGTATTCGGCTCGAGATTATCGAGGATGCGAACGCGCCAGCCTTCGCGTACGAGCAAGTCGACGACGTGCGAACCAATCAATCCGGCGCCGCCAGTAACGAGCGCACGCTTTCCATTCTTATTCATTCGTTAGGCCAAACTCGGTCGCGACCTTCGCGCGCGACAATCTCTTCCAGAAAACGGCGTGACTCAGGCGCT
>JBJMWV010000257.1:0-12809 GCA_045809985.1 Chthoniobacterales bacterium
ACAGGCGCCGACGAGATCGCGAAGCCGGCAGCATTTCGGGCGCGTTCGGCGTCGAACTCGTCGCGGGGAATCGGCGTTTCTCTCAAGTCAAAGTCCATCGTTCGGGAGGTGCGCGCGGACGCTAGCGCCGTCCGCTTTCTGCGCAACCGAATTGTATCCGAGCGCGCAGCGTATTGCCGTTGCTGTTTGCGACCGCGCACTAGACATTCGCCGATTAACCAGAAATCGTGAAGACCTGCATCATCTGCAATCCGGCCGCGGGGAGCGTAGACGAGACTGACGCGCTCGCCGCGCAGCTCGCGCGCTTTGATGGCGCGTCGGTGCAATTCACGAAGGCGAGTGGCGATGCGATGCGCCTCGCGCGTGAAGCAGTCGGGAGCGGGTGCGAAACCGTGATCGCAGCGGGCGGCGATGGAACATTGAATGAGGTGATCAATGGGCTCGCTGAGCACATCGATCGAATTACGATCGGGCTGTTGCCGCTCGGCACCGGCAATGATTTCGCGCGCATGCTCGCGCTGCCGTCGGCCGTCGACGATTGTATCGATGCGTTACGGCTGGGGCAGACGCGCGCGATCGATCTCGTGCGTGTGACGAGCGATCGGGTGCGCTACTTCATCAACGTCTCGGCCGGCGGATTCAGCGGCACGGTTAACGAGAAGATGACGCCGGAGATCAAGCAAACATGGGGGCCGCTCGCGTATCTGCGTTGCGCGGCGGAGGCACTGCCGGAGTTAACTGCTTATCGCACGCAGCTGACGCTCGACGACGTGACTAACACGGAGCTCGATCTCTACAATGTGGTGATCGCGAACGGCCGCTACGTCGCCGGGGGAACGTTGATCGCGCCTGAGGCGGAGATCGACGACGGGCTGCTCGACATCGTCCTCGTGCCGACGAGCGAAGCTCCGGCGCTCGCGGTCCTCGCGGCACAGATCGCGGTCGGCGCACACCTCGAGAGCGAGAGCATCGTCTTTCGGCGCGCCGCGAAAGTCGCGGTAAACTCGACACCGGGTATGTGGTTTAACGTCGACGGTGAGCTCGTCGGCAACGAGCCGGCCGTCTTCGAGATCTTGCCACGCGCGGTGCAGTTTCTTACCGGAGCTGCGACGTGACCGAAAAGATTCTGGAGATCGATGAGCTCGCGGCGATCTCGGATGAGCTGCGGCGCGACGGAAAGAAACTCGTCGTGACCAATGGTTGCTTCGATCTGCTTCACGTCGGGCACGTCCGGTATTTGCAAGCTGCGCGTGTGCTCGGCGATGCACTCGCAGTTGGGCTCAACGGTGATGAATCGGTCCGTGCGTTGAAAGGCGATTCGCGGCCGCTGAACCCGGAGCGAGATCGCGCGGAAGTGCTCGCCGCATTGAGCAGCGTTGACTACGTCGCGATTTTTACGGAAGTGCGCGCGACGCACTTTTTCGAGCGCATCCGGCCGGCGATTTACGTAAAGGGCGGCGACTACACGCCAGAGAGTTTGAACGCAGAGGAGGGCGCTGTGCTGGAACGAATCGGCTGTGAGATTCGGATCATTCCGTTCGAGCGCGGCTATTCGACGACGCAGCTGATCGATCGAATGCACAGCGGCTGATATGGCGGCAATCGGGATTGGGATTCTCGGCTCGGGAAAAGGAAGTAACTGTCGCGCAATCCTGGAGCGGATCCGCGACGGGTGGCTTTGCGCCGAGGCGCGCGTTGTTATTTCCGATGTGTTCGATGCTGGCATTCTCGATGTCGCGCACGAGTTCGGTGTGGCGAACGCCTATCTCCCACCGGGAAAGTTCAGAACGAAACTCGAGCCTACCGCGGAAAATGCAGTCGTTAGGATGTTGCGCGACGCCGCCGTCGAGCTGGTTGTCCTCGCCGGCTTCATGCGTGTCTTGAAGGAGCCGATGCTTCAGGCATTCCCGCGCCGGATCATTAACATCCATCCTTCGCTGCTGCCGAAATATCCCGGACTCGAAGCGTGGAAACAGGCACTCGCCGCGGGCGAGAGCGTCACCGGGTGCACTGTGCACTACGTCGATCGCGGGATCGACAGTGGCGCGGTCATCGCGCAACGCGAGGTTCCGATTTTGCCTAACGACACGCCGGAAATGCTGCACGCGCGAATTCAAATCGCGGAGCACGAACTTTATCCTGGAGCGATCGCGCAGTTCTGTGAGTAAGACTCGTTAGGCATTTGGACGAACGGAAATGTGCTCGGGCTTTTGGTCGCGACTGAGCAAATCCTGAAGTGCATCCTTCGGTTTCCGTCCTTCGTACAGAATTGCGTATGCCTGATCGATGATCGGCGTTTCCACGCCCAAACGCCGTGCACATTCGTAGGCGCTCTTCGTCGTGGGGATTCCTTCCGCGACGGTGTTCATCGCGATCGTGATGTCTTCGAGTGACCGGCCACGGCCGAGTTGCTCGCCGACGCGGCGGTTTCGGCTGTGTTGACTAAAGCAGGTCGCGATCAAATCTCCCGCTCCGCTTAAGCCATAGAACGTCTCGGGTTTGCCGCCCATCGCGACGCCGAGTCGAAACATTTCCGCCAGGCAGCGCGTGACAAGTGCCGCCTTCGAGTTGTCGCCAAAGCCAAGGCCGTCACTCGCTCCTGCGGTAATGGCGAAGATGTTCTTAAGGGCGCCGCCGAGCTCGATGCCAGTGGTCTCATCGCTCGAGTAGATCCTGAAATGCGGACTGCCGAGATGCTGTTGCAGCTCTTGTGCGCAAGCAGACTCTCGGCAACCCAGGACCGTCGCGCTGGGCAGGCCCCGCGCGACTTCAATCGCGAGATTCGGACCCGAAAGGACTGCGACGGTGTGATCCGGGAGCGTCTCCTGCAAGATCTCTGTCATTCGCATCCCGGTGCCGTGCTCGATTCCTTTAGTGCAACTGAGCAGGACGGCGTCTCGAGCCAGGAGCGACCGAAGTGCAATCGAGACGCTGCGGAGCGCAGTCGAAGGGGTGACGAAGACAACGAGGTCGGCACCGTTTGCTGCATGTAAATCGCTCGTTAGGCAGACGGAAGACGGAAGCTCGGCACCAGGCAACGCGGCGAGGTTGTGCCGATCTGATTCTAGCTGCGCGATGCGCTCGGGATTATGCCCCCATAGCGTGACTTGATTCCCCTGCTTCGCCCAAAGGATCGCGAGCGCGGTGCCCCAACTGCCTGCTCCGATGATCGCGGTGCGGGCGAATTTCACTTTTTCACGAATCGCTCTTCACGGCCGCTGAGCAGACGGGAAATGTTCGAACGATGCCGCCAAACGACGAGCGCTGTCATGGCGGAGCAGAAGTAGAGCAGGACAAACCCATGCGTCAGATGAAGCCAGACCAAGACGCCGACGGCAATAGGCAGGGCTAGGGCTGCTAGAATTGATGCAAGCGACACGTAGCGCGTTATTTCAAACACAATCAACCAGACGCAGAAGATGCTCACTGCGGCAATTGGAACTATCCCGAAGAGGGCGCCGGCGGAAGTCGCTACACCTTTGCCGCCTTTGAATCGCAGCCAGACTGGAAACGAATGTCCTACGACGCAGGCGGCCGCTGCCAAGATGGCGAAGAATTCGACATAGCCGCGCGCGACGGGTGATTGGAGCGTCAGCGCGATCGCAATTCTGACGGCGACGAATCCTTTTAGTGCATCGAGAACAAACACGGTGATTCCCCATGGCTTCCCTATGACGCGGAGGACGTTCGTCGCGCCGATGTTTCCGCTACCGTGCTTTCGGATGTCGACGCCTTTGCATCGCGCGACGAGGAGTCCCCATGGTATCGACCCGAGGAAATAGCTAATTGCGAAAATCTCCGCCGCTAATCGCCACATTCTTATAGTAGCGTGCGCGGTAACCTTCTCTTTAAGAGCAGGATATCCAGAGTGGAAATGTCTCCATGTGTGATTCCGCTAATCCTACTTGCTTCGCCGAGGGTCGCGGGTCGAATACGCGCGAGTTTCTGCCGCGCTTCACGTCGTAAGCCGCGCAAGCTTTCGAAATCGATTGAAGAGGGAATCCTCTCGGCGTGGCGGCTGCTGAGGTGCCGATTCTGCGCGCCTTGCCTGCGAACGTAACCGTCGTACTTCAACTCGGTTTCGACCAAGTTCCACAATTCCGTCTCGGCAAGAGAGCTGATGTCCGGCGGGAGTTGTGCAGCGGTGAACTCGGGCCGGCGAAACTTCGCAGCCAAGCGCTCGCCGCCTACTGACCTTGTTTCCACAAGGCGCCGAAGTTCTTCCAGCCGTCGACGTTTCTCCTGGAAGGTCGCCCATTGCCGGTCGTCCACAAGCCCAGCCTCCCGTCCGATCGGCGTCAATCGCTGGTCGGCATTATCATGCCGAAGGAGAAGCCGGTTCTCGGCGCGACTGGTAAACATTCGATATGGCTCATCCGTTCCCATCGTCGTCAGATCATCGATAAGAACTCCGATGTAGCTGTTCGCTCGATCTGGGATGAAGTCTCGCCGACTCTGGGCGCGGCAAGCTGCATTGGCACCGGCGACCAATCCTTGGGCGGCAGCTTCCTCATAGCCGGATGTACCGTTTACCTGACCGGCGAAGAACAAGCCGCGAATGAGCTTTGTTTCCAATGTTCGCTGCAGCTGCGTCGGTGGGAAGTAGTCGTATTCGACAGCGTAACCTGGTCGCATGATCTCGGCTGATTCAAGTCCAGGAATAGTGCGCAGAAACGCATATTGGACGTCTATCGGCAGGCTAGTCGAGATGCCGTTCACATAGAACTCATCCGTGTGCAGCCCTTCCGGCTCCAAGAACAGTTGATGCGAACCCTTGTCTGCGAACTTGACGACTTTGTCCTCAATCGAGGGGCAATAGCGCGGCCCGATACCTTCGATGCGGCCGGCGTAAAGAGGCGATCTTCCGAGATTGGCTCGGATCAACTCGTGCGTCGCAGGAGTCGTGTGCGTGATCCAGCACGGCACTTGTTCCACGTGGAACGGCGGTCGATTTAACGTGAATATCTGCGCATTGGTAGATGGCGACGCGTCTGGCGAGAAACTGAACCACGTTGGCGGCTCGTCACCGTGCTGAGGCTCGCATGCGGCAAAATTAATAGAGCGACGGTTTATGCGGCACGGGGTTCCCGTTTTGAACCGCCCGATTTGAAAGCCTAGATTCCGAAGGCTATCGCTTAAGGTGGAGACTGAGTCGCCGAGTCTACCGCCCTGCGTCGTATTAGCACCAACGTGCAACAACCCCCGGAGAAACGTTCCCGAAGTGATGACAACACTTCGGCCGCGAAAGGAGATACCTATATCCGTAGCGACCCCGCACGCCGAACCGCTCTCGACGATGAGGCTCCGGACAGTCGCTTGCTTGGTGTCTAAGCCGGCTGCCGCTTCAAGAGTTGCTTTCGCTCGAAGTTGGTACGCCTTCTTATCGCATTGGACCCGCGGCGCGCGGACGGATGGCCCCTTCGTCCGGTTTAAGAGCCGGAACTGGATCCCTGTGGCATCGGCATTTCGACCCATCAACCCTCCAAGCGCGTCGATCTCGCGAACTACATGCCCTTTAGCGAGGCCTCCAATCGCGGGATTGCAAGACATCTGTCCGATCGTGTCGAGATTCTGCGTAAGCAAAAGGGTCTGACTTCCCATTCGGGCGGCGGCCAGCGCTGCTTCGATTCCCGCATGGCCACTCCCGACGACGATAACGTCGTATTCTTTGGGCGAAACGAATTGTTCCATGTGGAACTACTGAAGTATGCCCTGTCTGCTGGCCGGGAGAAGCACGTCGAGCGAGAACTCCTCAGTCCGACCTGAAAGAGTTCGGCTGACAATCTTCAGGTGCGGATTGAATTCTGCCAATACTTGGCGACACGCGCCGCATGGAACGATGGGGTCGGTCGAGTCCGCAACTATCGCTACTTCTCGAAAGCTGGATTTTCCCGACTGAACGGCCGTGCCGACGGCGACCCGCTCAGCACACATCGTGAGGCCAAGGGACACGTTCTCGATATTGCCACCCAAGAAAATCTCGCCGTCTTCACTGAGGAGAGCCGCGCCGACGCGGAAACCCGAATATCGCGCATACGCGTGCTCCCGGCCGCGCATCGCATGTTGCAAAAGATTCTCGCTCGCGTCACTCATACCGGACTAGTGCTGCTGCAGGCTCGCTCGGGAATGCTGGCCCTGAAACCGCCGACGCCGCCTGCGCATCCTTTAGCAGCCGCAATGCAATGCGGCCGATGGCGAGCAAGAGTGCGACTGAGACCGCAAAACCACCCAGCCATAGGAAGTACTCAGCAGGATGCGGGTGCGTTTTGCCACGGACTAGACGTAACCCAAGTTGGCCGAGCGTTCCAAGGTAGGCGTAAAGAAAGAGACCAGGCGCTTGCCCGATCGCGACCCACACCATGCAGGTACGGAAGCGGATTCCGCTAAGACCGTAAAGATAGTTAAGTAAACTCGTCGGAAATAATGGATGTAACTGACTCAGCAGTATAATTTTCCACCCCTCTCGTTCTACGACCGGCTGAAGCGCTTCGATTGTGGCATTCTGCCGCAGCTTCGCCTCCAGCCATCGCTTTCCGAGACAGCGGCTGATCACGAACGCGATCGCTGCTCCGGTCACGTTCCCGACAAGCGTGATAAGAAATCCCCACCAAAGACCAAAGAAAAACCCGCCGCCGACGCTTAATACTCCTCCTGGCAGAAGCAGGACATTGCAGCACGCGTAGAGCAGTGGATAACAAATCGCACTCCACACTCCCCAATGCATAACGTGCTCTTGCACATCTTCTATCCATTCAGCGAGCGGGAGAAGCCGCGAGAGTACTGCAAACAGAACTGCGCAAAGCAGAACGCCTCCCAGCTGAAGAACCATGGCTTTCCGCAGATGGCGCATCGGGCAAGATAGTCGCGCGTTCATCGCCGCGCGCAAATACACACTGCAGTCAAACGTCCGACGAATTCCGACGCCGCGAAGTCCGTGCGCGCCGCGAATACACAGCGTAGACTTTACACGTTATTATGAGACTTCTTCCACGCGCGCTGTTTTGCATCCTTGCCGCGCTTAGCGCGAGCGTACTACTTGTTAGGCACACGGCGGCTCAGCAGCCGCCACCTCTCGAGTCCTTCGATCGAAACCGCTTACCAGAAGCGCTGCGCAATGTTCCGCTGGAGCACCTATCTACTGGTGCGCTTCTTCGGCTCGATCAAGACGGCGACTTAGTCGAGTCACCATCAAGCTGGGCCGCGCGAATCGAATCTCGCGCGACGACAAATGGCGCCGCGATCGGAGCAGCTGCCGTCGCTCTGGACCGACGAGTGGGCGCAAACATTCGACTCGGCGATGATCCGACAAATTTGCCATCGACGATGCGCGCGCAGGCCGAGCCACACATCGCGCGCTCGCCAACGAATCCCGACTTCCTGCTCGGCGTTTTTCAGGATGGCCGATTCGTTGATGGCGGTGCGGTCGACTGTGGGTACGCCGTCAGTCACGACGGCGGCTTAACTTGGACACGCGCGCTCATACCGTACGTCTCAACTACAAGTGGCGGTCCGTACCTCCGCGCAACTGATCCCGTCGCGGGCATAGATCTGAACGGCCGCGCATTCCTGAACACGATCGGTGCGACAAATTCGCAGTTCACAACGGGCGCGATACTCGTTAGTCGCTCGCTCGACGGCGGCCTCACCTTCGAGCCGCCGGCTGTGATTTATCAATCCCCAAGCACCAGCTTCTTCCCGGACAAGAATTGGATGGCTATCAACAATTTCGCCAGCACGCCGACTGCCGGTCGAATCGTCGTCGCGTTTGCGCTCTTCGGCTCAAGCAAACTCAACGGTGCGCCGATCGTACGTTCATACAGTGACGACGCCGGCGAAGCCTGGAGCCCGATCGCGCAAATCGCGCCATCCGCGCAAGACACGCAAGGCGCGCAGCCGGTCTTCCTCGCGAATGGGAAACTCGCGATCGTCTACTGGAACTTCAACGGCACCACAGGATTCAATGACGACTTCATGCAGGTTGTGATTTCGGACGACGGCGGCGTGACATTCGGGCCGCCGAAGTTCATCACGAAGGTAAGTCGTTACGCTGAGCCGCAGATCCGAAGCGATGGCTTTCTTCCAAACGCGAACAGCGACCGCGTCGGCAACCTCTTCGTCGTCTATCAGGCGACGTTCGCCGGCTCCCCACGGATCATGTTCACAAAGTCGACGAACAATGGCGACAGCTGGTCGACTCCGGTTCCGATCAGTGATAATCCGCCTGGCTCTGGAGTCTTTAACCCCGCGGTCGCGGCATCGCCTGACGGGCAGACGCTGACGATCACGTTCTACGATCATCGGAACAATCCCGGATCCACTACTATGTGCGACATGTATCTCGCCCAGTCATTCGACGGCGGCGCGACGTGGCAGCCGAACATCCGCCTTACATCCACTTCGACGGATGCGTCACTCGCGCCGCGCACTGATAGCGGCTACATGCTGGGTGATTATCTCGGCATTGCCGAGCCGACGAACGCGGATGTTCCCGCGGTTCCGATTTGGGTTGATACGCGGACGGGCAACCCCGATCCATTTGTGGCGCGCGTCGGGATTGCACCAGCACCGGACTACAGAAGCTGGCAGGCCGCACACCTCTCGTTAGGCCAGATCAATGATCCGTCTACGGGTGGTCCGAATGGCGACGCCGATCACGACGGGGCGAATAACCAGGCTGAGTTTCTCGCTGACACTGATCCCAATCAGCACGCCGCGCGACAGTTGAACATCTCGACGCGCGCGCAAGTCGGGACGGGCGACAACGTGGCGATCGCCGGCTTTATTATTAGCGGGACAGAGCCAAAGCGCATCCTCGTCCGGGGGATCGGCCCCTCGTTAGGCGCATTCGGTATCGCTGGTGCGCTGCAGGATCCGACGTTGCGACTCGTGCCGCAGAATGGCACGCCAATTACAAACGACAATTGGTTCGAGACCGACGCGGCCTTGATTCAAGCGACCGGACATCCGCCTACAGATTCTCGTGAAGCCGCCATCGTGCAGACGCTCTCACCCGGCACATACACCGCGGTCGTCAGCGGGAAAAACAACAGCACCGGCGTTGCGCTGGCTGAAGTCTATGACGTGGACACCGGCTCTTCATCTGAGCTTGGTAATCTCAGCGGCCGCGCGCTCGTTGGTGTCGACGACAACGTGGTTATTGGCGGATTGATCATCGGTGATTCGCAGGGAACAGGCGGAGCGAGCACCGTCCGCGTGCTGATCCGAGGGACTGGGCCATCACTCAGCGCGTTCGGCGTTGCCGATGCACTGCAGAATCCCGAGCTCACTCTGTTCGACGGAAATGGTGTTCAACTCGCCACGAACGATGACTGGCGGCAAACGCAGGAGACTGAGATCGCCGCGACGGGCAAAGCTCCGAAGGATGATCGGGAATCGGCAATCCTCACCACGCTATCGCAAGGCAGTTATACTGCGATTCTGCGCGGCCGCGACAGCACAACCGGCGTCGGGTTGCTTGAAGCTTTTACAATCCCGTAGCGCCGAAGCTAGCTCTCGTTAGGCAGATCTCTTAGCTCGATTGCTGATTCGTTATTTGAGCGACGGCGCCTGATTCGATCAGCTCTTTAAAGCGATTGAGATCGTCCGTGAGTTGCTGTTCTGGTGCTTCGCCGAAGATCTTCGCAACGGTCGCGCCAAGCACACCCGCCGGCGGCTGATATTGCAACGCGACCTTTACTTCAGTTCCGCCGTTGGCTGCCGGCTGAAACCAAACGGATCCCGCATTCTGCACTTCTGCGCCGGGCAACGATTCCCACGAAATTAATTCTCCTTCGCGATCGGTGATGATCTTGGCGGTCCATTCAACATCATGACCGAGCGGTCCCTTCACCACCCAGGCTGAACGGAGATCATCGAGCTCGCGCACCGACTCCACGTGTTCCATGAAGCGCGCCAGGTTCTCGAGATTGCGCCAGTAGCGATAAACCTCCTGCGGCGAACGCGCGACCGTGATCGTCTTCACCACTTTGATTCCTTTGTCGCCGGGCACGCCTTGCTCGGTGTTCAACTGGCGCGAGTTAATGCCGAGCTTCTCATACATTGCGCAATGACCCGTCGCACCACGATGGAGCAACGCGCCGCCGAGCAGCGCAATCAGCATTCCGCCGAAAGACCGGCGCGATGCGCCATAAAGGACGAGTCCTGCGCCAGCCGCGATCGAGCCGATCCTTTCCGGCTGAGGAACGTTGACGTTGAGTGCGGCGCGAACGCTGTCGAGCGCCTTGTTGTCTGCGAAAGGTTGAGCTGTTAATGCCATAAAAATCTCCCGTGCGGGGATGTTTCGCGCGGCAACGCATCTTTGGCTGTGCGCGTCTGCCGATCTCGACAATGCCGACCGCGCGCTGCTATTGATCAGACGCACGGAGTGCACGAATGGGCAAAAAAGATCCGAGAATAGATGCCTACATCAAAGCCGCGGCGCCGTTCGCGCGGCCGATCCTGACGCACCTCCGCAAGGTCGTTCACGCCGGCTGTCCGGAGGTGGAGGAGACGATCAAGTGGCGCATGCCGCACTTCAATTATAAGGGCATGTTCATCGGAATGGCTGCGTTCAAGCAGCACTGCGCGTTCGGCTTCTGGCGCGAAGCGGAGCTCGCTTTGGAAGGCGCGGGCACAGACTCCGAGAACATGGGTCATTTCGGTCGGATCACGTCGCTCTATGATCTGCCGGACGAGAAGACGCTGATCGGCTACGTGCGGAAGGCGAAGCGGATTAAAGACTCAGCCGTCACAAAACCTTCGGCACCGAAGCAGCGCAGAGATCCAGCGGATCTGGAAGTTCCGCCTGATCTTAGTGCTGCGCTGAAGAAGAACGCGAATGCGCGAAAAGCCTGGGAGAAATTCAGTTACAGCCACCGTAAGGAATACATCGAGTGGATCACCGGCGCGAAGCGCGAGGAGACACGAAAGAAGCGTCTCGCCACGGCGGTCGATCAGATCGCTGAAGGCAAATCGCAGAACTGGCGCTACGCCGAGCGGAAGTAGCTCGTCAGTTCGGCACAATTGCGAAGACGCGCGCCGGAAATCCCGAGCCATTCTTTGGCTTCGGAAAACTGACGACGATAATCGCGCCAGACTCCGGCACCTGATCCAAATTCGTCAGTAACTCGATCTGGTAATGATTCGTGCTCAGCACGTAAGTCTCGAGCGCATAATCATCCTTCGTAGTCGCCAACCCAGGATCCGTATCCGTCGTCTCATGCCCACTCGCGGTGATCTTCCGCTGCTCATACAGGTACTGCAGCGTCTCCTTGCTCCAGCCGGGATAATGCATCACGCCGGCTGAGTCTTTGTTGTCCATCTTCGCCGCGTCGGGCCAGCGCTTCGACCAATCCGTCCGCATCGCGACAAACGCCCCTTGCGGAATGTCGCCATGATCCGCTTCCCACTTCTTCACCCGCTCCATCGTGAGCGTGTAATCCGGATTCTTCTCCACCTCCGCGTGCACATCGATCACGCAAAGCGGCAGGATCATTTCCTTCAGCTCGATCTGATCGACTGTGCGCAGTCCCTTAATGAAGTGCGCCGGCGGATCGACATGCGTTCCCCATTGCCCGACGTGCGTGAACACCTCCGAGAAAAATCCTTCGCCCATCGAGCCGCGGCCTTTCTCGTACCAGTAGACCGTCTCCCGCTTCTCATCCGGAAAACCGGGCCACTTCGGGATGCCGGGCTCGAATGCATGCGTCAGGTCGACCATTGTCTTTTGCGAGAGAATCTGCTGAATACGCGCGAGACTCGGCTCATCAGCGTTTCCAGAGGCAACCGTTTTCAGACCCGCGACGGATATGAATGCAAAGACCAGCCAGCGCGCGACCCGCATCCGGCTGTGTTAAAGGAACCCTGAGCAAGAAGCCAACAAGTTCGAATAACCTTGAATAGATCCGCCCGACATCAGCTTCAGGCCTGCTTGTGGCCGACATCGTACCTGTTATCGACAGACTCTTGGCTGCAGCCGTATGAGAGGAGAAACCGCGCCCCTTTTCCGACTTGTTGGCCGGCAGATGAAGAAGAGAACGGTTGGGTTTAAAGAAGAAGTAACAGAAGCGTTGTGAACAGCTCCCGCACTTCGATCATTTGCCCCGCGCAGTTTTCCGGAATAACCGGACACATGCTGCGTCTCATCTGTTTAGCATGAGCCAAGCCATCGAGACTCCGCCGCGAATGATCGCGCCCGTAATCTCGACGGAGCCGCGTCGGCCGATGCCTTCGCCGGAAGAGATCGACGTCGCGACGTTGGAGCCGGCAGACGACAGCCTCTTTAACCGCTGTGCATGGCTCTACGTTTTCTTTCGCGACAAGCTCTTCCGCGATGATACAGAGCGGATGATCAAGGCGCTCTGGCCGAATGGTGGTAAGCCTGCTGCAGGCACGCAGATGATCGAGTTCGGCTGCGGCCCTGGATTCTATTCCTGCAGTTTTGCTGCACGCTTTCCACAGATGTCGGTGCTCGGTGTCGATCGCGCACCACGCCAGCTCGATTGCGCAGAGCGCAAGGCGCACGAACGCGGCCTGAGGAATTGTCGATTCGAGAGCGACAACGTCCTCGATCTCACCTACGACGACGACAGCTTCGATGTCCTGATCGCGGCGCGCCTCTTCACTGTCCTGCCGAATCCGAATCGAGCCGTCGCAGAGATGCATCGGGTCTTGCGGCAGGGCGGACGATGTCTTATCGCGGAACCTCGTTATGCGGCCTGGGCTTCACTTCCATTGCTCGCGATGTGGCTGGTCGCACGCATGACCGGCATCGACAACGGCTGCTGCGAGCCAACTCGCGCAACCGTTCT
>JBJMWV010000258.1:0-9395 GCA_045809985.1 Chthoniobacterales bacterium
AAACACATAAACAACAACAATCTCTTACGAAATAACGAGATCGATAACAAACGCTCGCGCTCAGCTCTGGTGGATCAGGCTGCGCTCATCGCGCAGCAGCTCGGCTGGAACCACATTTTTCAACCCGCGATGCGCAATGAGGATGAGCAATACGGCAACGCGATCATCAGCCGGTTTCCGCTGACGTTGCATCGCGCAATTAACCTGCCGGGCGAGGGAAGCTGGTACTGTCGGGAGACGCGCATCGCGATCTGGGCTGCCGCCGAGACGGGTCTCGGCGTGGTCAACATCATCAACACACACCTCGGCCTTGGTCGCTCTGAACGCTTCGTCCAGGCGCAGCATCTTGCTGATGAAGTTGCGCCTAACGAGTCATTGATCCTGCTCGGTGACTTCAACAGCCTGCCCGGTTCGCGGTCAATACAGCTGCTGCGCCAGCGCCTGCGCGACGTACGTATTGTGGTCGGCGATCCGCGGATGCATCGCACCTTTCCGACGCGCCTGCCCGCCGTCGCGGTGGATCACATTTTCGTCAGCGCTGCGCTGCAGCCAATCAGCATCACGTCGCATCGCACCGTGCTATCGCGCGTCGCTTCCGATCACTTCCCGCTGGTGGCGGAGTTTGCCTCCGCGCGTTAAGTTCCGCGGCAGATGTATCCGCCGAAGCTCGACAAGATCATTCATCTCTTCGAATCGCTCCCGGAAGTGGAGCGCCGTGAGACGCTGGTCTCGTACGCAGACAGCGCGAAGAAGCAGGAGCCGCGGCCTAACGAGACCTTCGAGCTGGAAGACATCCGTAAGGACGAGGAATGTGCGGATACAGTCGGCGTCTACCTGCATGTCGACGGCCAAGGCAAAGCCCATTTCCGCATGACGCTTGGCCCCGAAGTGCAAACCCTCACACGTGCGATGACCGCGATCCTTTGCAAAGGACTCGACGGTGCGACGCCGCAGGAGATCCTCGATCTGCCGAGCGACTTTGTGACCCGCATCGTCGGCGCCGAGCTCGTGCGCGTGCGCAGCCAGACGACGTATTACATCCTCACCCGGATGAAGGGCATCTGTCGCGTCTATCTCGAACGGCAGCGCAAGATGGCTTCGGCCGCATAAGCGTGGTCGATCGAATCGAATTCGGCGGCTGGAAGGACAACCTTCACCTCAGTAACGGCAAGACCGAGCTGGTCATCACCCTCGACGTCGGCCCGCGGGTGATTTCCTATCGCGTGCCCGACGGCGTGAATGCATTCAAGACCTTCGACGAGCAGATCGGCTGCAGCGGCGAGCACGAATGGATGTCTCGTGGCGGTCATCGCTTCTGGCTCGCGCCCGAAGATCCGGTGCTCAGTTACCTGCCGGATAACAGCGAGTTCGAATACCACGTGCTCTCGGATCTTGAGGTTCAGACAATCAACGCGCCTAACGAGCAGTTGCCGATACAAAAAGTGCTGACGATCGCGGTCGATTCGAACTCGTCGCGCGTGACGGTGAAGCATTGCGCCGAAAACTTCGGCGATACACCGCTGCAGATCGCGACGTGGGGCTTGAGTGTGATGGCGGCGGGCGGAGTCGAGATCATTCCGCTGCCGCCGCTGGGTGAACATCCGCGCGATCTGCTGCCGAATCGGCCGATGACGTTGTGGCCGTTCACTGACATGAGCGATGCGCGTTACCGCTGGGGCCGGCGCTTCATCACCGTTCGTCAGGGTAACGCCGGACCGACCAAGTTCGGCCTGACACATCGCGAAGGCTGGGTCGCTTACTACAAGGACAGCTCGCTCTTTGTGAAGACGATCGAGTTTCGCGAAGGCGTTACGTATCCGGATTTCGGCTGCAACTTCGAGACGTTCACGAATGAGGAGATGCTCGAAGTCGAAGCGCTCGGCCCGCTGGTTGAGCTTGCGCCGGGCGACGCGACCGAGCACACCGAGCAGTGGCAGTTATTCGAAGGCGTGAGCGCGCCCCCACATAACGAGGATGAGATGGCTGAATGGATCGCGCCGTTTCTCCCGTGACCTTCTGAGCTTTTCGCCTACAGTTCGCGCGCCGAATGCCGCGCAATAACGAGCTGCGAAAAATCCTCCTCATTGGCTCTGGCCCGATCGTCATCGGGCAGGGCTGCGAGTTCGATTATTCCGGCGTCCAAGCGTGCAAAGCGCTGAAAGAGGAAGGTTACGATGTCGTCCTCGTGAACTCGAATCCCGCCACCATCATGACCGATCCGGAGTTCGCGGATCGCACTTACATTGAGCCGATCACGCCGGAGGTAATCGAGGCGATTCTCGCGCGCGAAAAGCCGGATGCGATTCTACCGACGATGGGCGGACAGACTGCGCTGAACGCGGCGATGGAGTTGAATCGCAACGGAGCACTCGTTAGGCATGGAGTGAAGTTGATCGGCGCGAACGCGGCGGCAATCGCGAAGGGCGAAGACCGGCAGCTTTTCAAAGAAGCGATGATCAGCATCGGCCTTGATGTGCCGCGGTCCGGTGTCGCGCACAACATCAACGACGTGATGCGGATCGCAGAGCAGATCGGTTCATTCCCGCTCATCATTCGACCGGCGTTTACGCTTGGCGGCTCGGGCGGTGGAATCGCTTACAACCGCGAGGAGCTGGATGAAATCGCGACGCGCGGACTCGAGTTATCGCCGGTTACCGAGGTGCTGATTGAGGAGTCGTTAGTCGGCTGGAAGGAATTTGAGATGGAGGTGATGCGCGATCACCGCGACAACTGCGTGGTCGTTTGCTCGATCGAGAATCTCGATCCGATGGGCGTGCACACCGGCGACTCCATCACTGTCGCGCCGACGCAGACGCTCACGGACAAGGAATACCAGATGATGCGCGACGCTTCGTTCGCCGTCATCCGCGAGATCGGGGTCGAGACGGGCGGATCGAACATCCAGTTCGCCGTTAATCCGGAGAACGGGCGGATGGTGGTGATCGAGATGAATCCGCGCGTGTCGCGTTCCAGCGCGCTCGCGTCGAAGGCGACCGGATTTCCGATCGCGAAGATCGCGGCCAAGCTCGCCGTCGGCTATACGCTGGACGAGCTGCGCAACGACATCACGCGCGAAACGCCCGCGAGTTTCGAGCCGACGATCGACTACTGCGTGGTGAAGGTGCCGCGCTTCACCTTCGAAAAGTTTCCCCACGCCGATGCGACGTTAACGACGCAGATGAAGAGCGTCGGCGAGGCCATGGCGATCGGTCGCACCTTCAAGGAAGCGCTGCAGAAAGCGCTGCGGTCACTAGAAGTGAAACGCTTTGGGTTGTGCGGCGACGGCGCCGAGAAGCGTGTCGATCCCGAGACGCTGCGATTGAAGCTCGCAGTGCCGAATGCGGAGCGGATCTTCTATGTCGCGCAGGCGTTTCAGGACGGCATGTCGATCGACGATGTCTTCGAGCTGACGAAGATCGACCGCTGGTTTTTGCACAACATTTCTGCGCTAGCGCAGGAGACGACGAAGCTGGCGACGACTGATTTGCGCAAAGCAAAACGGCTCGGGTTTTCCGACCGGCAGATCGCGATTGCGCACGGCACTAGTGAGCAGGCGATTCGCGACGAGCGTAAGCGCGCAGGCGTGATTCCGACGTACCGTCTGGTCGATACTTGCGCGGCGGAGTTCGAGGCGTTCACGCCTTACTACTATTCGACTTACGGAATCGAGAACGAGATCCGGCCGAGCAATCGCCGCAAGGTGATGATCCTCGGCGGTGGCCCGAATCGGATCGGACAGGGGATCGAGTTCGACTACTGCTGCGTGCACGCCGCATTCGCGCTGCGCGAGCTTGGTTACGAGACCATCATGGTGAACTCGAATCCCGAGACCGTCTCCACCGATTACGACACGAGCGACAAGCTCTACTTCGAGCCGCTCACCCTCGAAGACGTGCTCAACATATACGATCAGGAACAACCGGAAGGCGTGATCGTGCAGTTCGGCGGGCAGACGCCGTTGAATCTCGCCGCCGGTTTGCGCGCGGCGAATGTCCCGATTCTCGGAACGCAGCCGGAGAGCATCGAGCGCGCGGAAGATCGGAAGCTGTTTGCGGCGATGTTGGACAAGCTCGGCATCCGACAAACGCCGAGCGGCACGGCGGTCACTGCCGACGAAGCAGTCGCTGTCGCAGATCGAATCGGCTATCCCGTACTCGTTAGGCCATCATTCGTGCTTGGCGGGCGCGCGATGGAGCTGGTCTACAATCACGAAGATCTCCAGCGCTACATGCAGAGCGCGATTGAGGTCAGCTCCGATCGTCCCGTGTTGGTGGATCGATTCTTGGAAGATGCAATCGAAGTGGATGTCGACTGTATCGCAGATGGCGAGCTCGCGGTCATCGGCGCGATTATGGAACACGTGCAGCTCGCTGGGATCCACAGCGGCGATAGCGCGTGCGTCATTCCGACCTTCTCGCTTTCGCGAAACGTGCTCGATGAGATCACGCGCGCGACGAAAGCGATGGCGAAGGAACTGAACGTGCGCGGGCTGATGAACGTGCAATTCGCCGTCAAAGGCGAAGACGTTTACGTGCTGGAAGTGAATCCGCGCGCGTCGCGCACAGCGCCGTTCGTGAGCAAGGCGATCGGTGTTCCGCTGGCAAAGCTCGCGGCCAAGGTGATGGTCGGCCACTCGTTAGCCGAGCTTGGCTTCACCGACGAAATCGTGCCGGCGCATTTCTCGGTTAAAGAGCCGGTCTTCCCATTCCTCCGTTTCCAAGGCGGTGACACTGGCCTTGGTCCGGAGATGAAATCGACCGGCGAAGTGATGGGCATCGATGCGGATGTTGGTCTCGCTTACGCGAAGGCGCAGATGGCTGCGCCGCCGCCGTTGCCGCGTGCGGGCAACGTTTTCATCAGCGTGAAAGACGCGGACAAAGAACGCGTCGTGCCGCTGGCGCGTGATTACACAAAGCTCGGCTTTGGCATCATCGCTACGAGCGGAACGGCGGCTACGCTTGAGCAGGCCGGGGTCAACGTGACCCGCGTTTTCAAACTCCGCGAAGGCCGGCCGCACGTGATCGACCGGATCAAGAACAGTGATGTGCAGTTGATCATCAACACACCGGCGGGCAAGATTCCGCGCGAAGACGAAGTGAAGATGCGCGCGGCGGCGCGATCGTTAAAGATTCCGATTATCACTACGATGCGCGCGGCTCACGCGAGCGTCGCGGGAATCGCATCGCTGCAGAAGAAGCCGATCCAGGTGAAGACGCTGCAGGAGTATCACGCTGCGATCGAAGCGCCGAAGGAACTCGCCGCGTTGTCGTAGCGGATCACCAGCTCGCGCCGCCGCTGCAACCGCGCATGAGCGCGAGGAGGATGATCGTTCCGATAACGGAAACGACGATGGAACCAACGCAGCCGAGCCGATTAGAAAAGAACGCGAACACGCCCTGAATCGCCGCGGTCGTTCTCGTTAGACCTGCCGCGTTTCGGCAAAGCGCGTGGACACCGCGCGTGCTTCGTGTCACTGGTGCGCATGAAATCAATTTTGCTCGGCTGCATGGCGAGCGTCGCGCTGCTCGCGACGAGCGCGTTCAGCCAGGAAGCAACGCCCGAAGCCTCAACCACACCATCACCGACCATGACGCCATCACCCAGTCCCGCACAAAAGGAAGTCGCCGTAATCAAAACCAGCGAAGGCGAAATGGTCGCCGAGTTCTGGTCAGATGTGGCGCCGAACACGGTGGAGAATTTCAAGAAGCTCGCGCGTCAGGGATTTTATGACGGCACGGCGTTCCATCGCGTGATCAAAGGATTCATGATTCAAGGCGGCGATCCGCAGACGAAGGACGAAAGCAAACAGGCGCGCTGGGGCACGGGCGATCCGGGCTACAAGATCAAGGCAGAGTTTAACAAGAAGCCGCACGACAAAGGCGTGCTCTCGATGGCTCGCTCGCAGGATCCGGACTCGGCGGGCAGCCAGTTCTTCATCGTGCACGCGCGCGCGCCGCATCTCGATGGCCAATACACCGCGTTCGGCAAAGTGATCAAAGGTATCGATGTGCTCGATAAAATCGCGAATACGCCGACGACCGGACCTGATCGACCGGTCACGCGGATGAACATCGAGAGCATCAAGATCGTGCCGGCTGATTCGGTGAAGTAGCAATGGCCGGCGCCAGCTCACGAGTCGCGCTGGTGCAGATGCAGTGCGGGACTGATCCGGCTGCAAATCTCGAGAAGGCGATCCAGTTCATCCGCGATGCTGCGAAGCAGGGCGCGGAGATTGTGTGTCTGCCGGAATTGTTCCGCTCCCAATACTTCTGCCAATCGGAAGACCACGCGAACTTTGCGCTCGCGGAGGAAATTCCGGGACCGACAACCGACTCGTTAGGCAACGTCGCGCGCGAGAACAACGTCGTGATCGTCGCGTCCTTATTCGAGAAGCGCGCGGCGGGTGTTTACCACAACACGGCCGCGATCATCGACGCGGACGGGAAGTTCCTCGGGAAATATCGCAAGATGCACATCCCCGATGACCCGGCGTTCTACGAGAAGTTTTACTTCACGCCCGGCGATCTCGGTTTCAAAGCGTGGCCAACGCAGCGCGGTAACATCGGCGTCTGCGTTTGCTGGGATCAATGGTATCCCGAAGCCGCGCGCTTGACCGCATTGCGCGGCGCGCAGTTGCTCTTTTATCCGACCGCGATCGGCTGGCATCCGGCCGAGAAAGAGAAGTACGGCGCGGCGCAGCATTCCGCGTGGGAAACGATGCAGCGCAGCCACGCGATCTCGAACGGCTGCTACGTCGCGGCGGTAAACCGCGTTGGCTTCGAAAATCCGGCGGGCGGCGCGGGCATCGAATTCTGGGGACAAAGTTTCATCTGCGCGCCCAGCGGCGAGATCCTCGCGAAAGGCAGCGTTGATCGCGAAGAGATTATCGCGGCGGATGTCGAGTGGGCACGCATCGACGAGCAGCGCACACACTGGCCGTTCCTGCGCGATCGTCGCATCGATGCCTACGAAGGCATCGAAAAGCGGCTGATCGACTAACGAGTCGCGCGCGTATATCGTCGCGTTATGAAAACGTCACTTCGCTTTGGCCTTGGGTTGGTTGTTGCAGTTGTCGTTAGTCTCACCGCGCGCGCCGCGGATCAAAAAGCTATCGCGGTGCTTAGTCCCGCCTCCGACAGCAACGTGAAGGGTACCGTCACATTCACGATGTCAGGCGACGCGGTGAAAGTCGTCGCCGATCTCACCGGCCTCACGCCTGGCAAACACGGTTTCCACATCCATGAGTTCGGCGATTGCTCCGATCCGAAAGCGGCTTCCGCTGGTGGCCATTTCAATCCCGGCGGACATCAGCACGGCGCGCCGGATGCGAGCGATCGTCATGCAGGCGATCTCGGCAACATCGAAGCCGATGCTTCAGGTAAAGCGCATCTCGAGATCAGCGACAAAGTAATGAAGCTGAGCGGCGACACCTCGATCATTGGTCACGCGGTGATCGTGCACGAGAAAGCCGATGACTTGAAAACGCAGCCCACCGGCGACGCAGGCGGACGTCTCGCCTGCGGCGTGATCGGCGTCGCGAAATAACTACTCGTCAGGGCAGCGGCTTCGTCGTTTCGGTTTTCGTCTCGACGGTCAACGCCGGCAGATCGAGCTGCTTGATCGCGTTCGCCACGGCAGGCACAGCATCGCTCTTGAGCTGCACCCATTTTTGCAGCTGCTCATTGAGCTGCGTGCTGAGCATCTTGAAGACATCCTGTTGCGGCTGAGTCGGTGCGGCATTCGCGCCCTCGATGACGTGACTATAGGTATCGAAGCGCTCGTTCAGCATGTTCGGGAAAACGAGATTCCCTTCCGAACTCTTCATGTTCACCTGAATCAGCTGCCCTTCGACCGCTGACATCTGTTTGTCGAGATCGTCGGCCTTTTCCAGCGCCGGCTTCACCTGCGCGTTGTCGCCGAATTTTTTGTGCAGCTCGTGGATCTGCGATTTTATGTCGCGGATTTCGTTGATCGCGGTGTGCAACGCAGAGATGCGTTCGCGCGTTTGCATGCCAAGATCGAACTGCGCCTGCAACGCATCCGGCGTCGCCTGCACGCGCGGATCCATCGCGATGTGCAACGGTGCGGTCTGCGTCTTTCCCGCGACGGTCAACTTCAGCTGGTAATCGCCGGGTAAGACTTTTGGTCCGCGCGGACCTTCGCCGCCGTAAAATGCGCCGGGCGTTTGCACCGGATCTTCGTAGCGCAGATCCCAGGCGAACCGATTCATCCCTTCCTCCGCGGGAATGGTCTTTGCCGACTTCACGCGATCCGGCCATTCCTCAGGCTGTTCGTTGTCTTTCTTCTCCTTGTTGGAAAAATGCCTAACGAGTTGTCCCTTTGCGTCGAGGATATCGAGCGTCACCTCGTCTTTCGGTGCGCTCTTGAAGTAGTAATCGATGATCGCTCCCGGCGGCGGGTTTTCACCGACCGGCTGACGTTTATCGAATTCGGTCGGGTAGTTCAAAAGCAACGCCGTCTGCGGCTGGTAAAGGAGCGAGTCGTTAGGCGCACTTTGCGCGTTGAGCTGGCGCAGCGGGGTCACATCATCGAGCACCCAGAAGGCGCGGCCATGTGTGCCCGCGACCAGGTCATCGTCCTTGACCACCAGATCGTGTACCGGCGCGCCCGGCAGATTGAGCTGCAACGGCTGCCAGTTCGCGCCGTCATCGAAGGAGACGAAGACACCAAGCTCCGTCCCCGCGTAGAGCATGCCGCGGCGTTTCGTATCTTCGCGCACCGCGTGCACCACCGCGCCTTCCGGCAGCCCATTCACAATCGCGCTCCAAGTCTTTCCCGCGTCGGCGGTCTTGAAGATGTAGGGCTTGATGTCGTCCAGCCGGTGCCGATCAATCGCGGCATACGCGGCATTCGCATCGTGCGGCGACGGCTCGATCAAATCGACGCAGCTCCACTCCGGCATCTTCGGCGTGACGTTCGCCCAATGCGCGCCGTCATCCGTTGTCAGCTGAATGAGGCCATCGTCCGTGCCGGCCCAAATCATCCCTTTCTGCTTCGGCGATTCCGCGAGCGCGAAGACCGTGTCGTAGTACTCGACCGAAGTGATATCGAGCTGAATCGGACCGCCGCTCGGCTGCTGCTTCGACTTATCGTTGCGCGTCAGGTCACCGCTGATCTGCTTCCAGGTGCGGCCCTGATCGTTAGATTTAAAGACGGCCTCCCCCGCGGTGTAGATCGTGTCAGGATCGTGCGGCGAAAGGAACAACGGCGAGACCCATTGAAAGCGATGGATGTTATCCGACGCGCCGTGTCCCGCGTTATCGAGCGGGAGGACGCTGAGATCCTGGTATTGCTCGCGCGCCTTGTCGTAACGCGTGAGGAAGCCTTCGTTGTTCGAGTAGATGATGTTCGCGTCGCGCGGATCGGGAATGACG
>JBJMWV010000259.1:0-2249 GCA_045809985.1 Chthoniobacterales bacterium
AATGGTCTGCTCTGGATCATCCTGCCGTTAAAAACATCGTGAGCGACGAACCGCAAAGCGCGCTGCAATCCGGACCAGCTCCGGGATCCGCTGTTTCGCCTAACGAAAGCAAGGAACCCGGGACGAGCACTGGCGCAAAGATTCCCGACGTTCTCTCGATTCTGCCCGTTCGCAGCTTCGTCGTTTTTCCGGGAACGATCGCCCCACTGCAGGTCCGGCGCGCTGCTTCGATCAAGCTGCTCGATGAGACGTTGCCGCAGAGCAAAATCGTCGGCGTCATCACGCAGCGGGACGAGAACGTCGACGCGCCGCAGCCGCAGGATTTGTATCACGTCGGGACCGCGGTGATGGTGATGAAGCTACTCCGCCAATCGGAGGACCACGTGGTCGCGATCGTGCAGGGCCTGCGCCGCTTCTCGCTGCGCAAAATCGTGCTCACACATCCGTTCCTGCGCGCAGAAGTCGATCTGCTGCGCTCTATCGCGCCCAACGAGACGCCCGAATGGGAAGCGACCTTCCGCAATCTCCGTGAGTCCGCGGTCGAGCTGCTCGAACTAACCCCGGACATTCCTGGTGAGGCCGCCGCCGCCGTTCGCCAGATCGAAGACCCGGAGCAGTTGGTTGATTTCCTTGCGCCGAATCTCACGATCGACACCGCGCAGAAGCAGGCGCTGCTCGAAGAGCTCGACGTGCAAAAACGCGTGCACGCGGTGCAAATCAGCGTCTCGTCGCAGCTCGAGATCGCGCGCATTCAGAAAAAGCTGCAGACGGATGTGCAGTCGCAATTTTCCGATGCCCAACGCCGCGCCTACCTACGTGAGCAGATCAAGGCGATCCAGCGCGAGCTCGGCGAAGGCGATACCGGTGCGGACGAACAGATCGCACAGTTGCGCACGCGGCTCGAAGAAGCGAAGCCGCCGGCCGAAGTCATGGCGCAGGCGGACCGCGAATTGAAGCGGCTCGACTTCATTCCGGCGGCGAGTCCGGAGTATTCCGTCATCGTCAGCTACATCGAGACGATCGCGGATCTGCCGTGGTCGAAGATGAGCGAAGACAACCTCGATCTCAATCAGGCGCAGCAGATTCTCGATCGCGACCATTACGATCTCGAGAAGGTGAAACGCCGGCTGGTCGAGTACCTCGCCGTCCGCAAACTGAACCCGAAAGGGCAGGGCCCGATCCTGTGTTTGTTAGGCCCGCCCGGTGTTGGCAAAACGAGCCTTGGCCAATCGATTGCCGATGCGCTCGGGCGGAAATTCGTCCGCATCAGTCTCGGCGGGATTCGCGATGAAGCGGAGATTCGCGGACATCGCCGCACATACATCGGCTCGATGCCCGGCCGCATCATCCAGGACCTGCGCCGCGCCGGCACGCGTAACCCGGTCATGATGCTGGATGAGATCGACAAGATCGGCACCGACTTCCGCGGCGATCCCGCGAGCGCATTGCTCGAAGTGCTCGATCCGCGGCAGAACTTCTCGTTCGTCGATCGCTACCTCGATGTGCCGTTCGATCTTTCACAGATCATCTTCATCGCGACCGCGAACTACATCGAAGGCATTCCCGGCCCGCTCTACGACCGGATGGAAGTCATCTCGCTCGCCGGTTACACCGAGCGCGAGAAGCTCGAGATTGCGAAGAAATATCTCGTTAGGCGACAACTCGAAGAGAACGGCCTCAAGCCCGAGCAATGCGAATGGAACGAAGACGCGCTGCGGCTTGTGATCAACGACTACACGCGCGAAGCCGGCGTGCGCGAACTCGAGCGGCAGATCGGCGCGGTCTGTCGCGGCGTGGCGGCAAAGGTCGCTCGGGGCGAAGTGAATCACTACGTCGTCACACTCGATGTCGTGCGCGAGATGCTTGGCCCGGAGCGTTACGTCCGCGAAACGAAACTCGCGGTGAGCGCGCCGGGTGTGGTCAACGGACTCGCTTATACGCCGGTTGGCGGCGAAGTGCTGCACATCGAAGCCGCAAAGTATCCGGGCAGGGGCAACGTCACACTTACCGGCCAGCTCGGCGATGTAATGAAGGAATCCGTGCAAGCTGCGTTAAGCCTCGTGCGGAGTCGCGACGGCGCGATCGGCGCGAAGCCGGAAGACTTCCGCGACAACGATGTGCACGTCCACGTTCCCGCTGGCGCCGTTCCGAAGGACGGACCATCAGCGGGCGTCGCGATGTTTACCGCGCTCGCGTCGCTCTTCAGCAATCGGCGCGTGCGGAGCGATGTCGCGATGACCGGCGAGATC
>JBJMWV010000260.1:0-3972 GCA_045809985.1 Chthoniobacterales bacterium
GGAGTAGTTCCGGCCTAACAAGTGATTTCGTCAACGCGCTGCCCGCTTCCTGCACCTTCGTGACCACAACATCCGCTTGTCTCGTTAGGCTCGCGACGAGCGGAAAGAGTTCCGCGATCTCGTCCGGGATCGCTCCGGTGTCGGCGGTTTCACCGCGCAAGGCGAGCAGATGTTGCAGGCGCTGCTTGGGGTTACGCAGCACCTGATACGCTTTGTTCAGCTGCGCGAACTCGCCTTCGTCACCACTCGCGTCCGGATGCGCGCGCAGCGTTCGCGCGTGAAAAGCGTCCTTCAACTGCTCCGGATCAATCCATGCTGCGCGCGGCTGATCGAGCAGCGCGAAGTAATCGGTCATGCAGCGAAGCTCTCGCCGCAGGAGCAATGCGCGACCGCGTTTGGATTCGTCACTTTGAACCCGCCCTTCTGCAGGTCGTCGCTGAAATCGAGGAGCGAACCGCTGACGAAGAGCGCGCTCTTTGGATCGACCACGACGCGCACGTTCGACGATTGCACCATGATGTCGCGGTTCAGCGGGCCATCGACGAGATCCATCTTGTATTGCAACCCGGAGCAGCCGCCGCCGATCACCGCGACGCGCAACGCGCCTTCCGGCCGGCCCTGCTTTTGAAGAAGACCCAACAGCTTCTGCGCGGCATTCTCCGTCACCTTGATCAGGCGCTCGTTGCCGATCTTGTAATTGATCCCGTTCGGCGGGCTCGCAGTCGCGGACACGACTGAACCTACTACGCGGCGATGGCGACTTCCACCTGCGCGGCGATGTGCTCTTCGGCGATGTCTTGCAACTCCGCCAACGTCGCGATGTGCTGGAATTTCTCGCGGAGCGCTTTGCTGTTCGGGAAGCCTTTCGAGTAAGCCATCAAACGCGCGCGCATGGAGCGCATCGCCTGATCCTCATTCTGCCATTCTTCGACTGCGAGTTCGCAATGCCGCTGGATGAGTGACCAACGATCCGCGAGTTCCGGTGGCGCCAGACGTTCGCCGGTCGCGAGCTCGTGTTTGATTTGCGAGAAAATCCACGGGGCGCTCATCGCGGCGCGCCCGATCATCACGCCGGCGATGTTGGTTTCGGCTCGGCGCTTTGCGACATCGGCGGCACAAGTGATGTCGCCATTGCCAATGACTGGCACGCGCACCGCCGCGGCGACTTCGCCGATCACTTCCCAATCCGCTTCGCCGGAGTAACCCTGCGCGCGGGTGCGGCCATGCACCGCGATCGCAGCAATGCCGAGATCTTCGAGAATATGTGCAACCTCTCGCGCGTTGATCGAGTTGTCGTCCCAGCCGATGCGAATCTTCGCTGTGACCGGCACTGGCGCAGCACGCCTAACGACTGCTTCGGCAACCGCAGCGAGCGTCGGGCAATCTTTGAGCAACGCTGAGCCGCCGTTCTTCGCGACCACCTTGTTCACGGGACAGCCGAAGTTGAGATCGATGAAATCCGGGCTGACCCAGTCGATCACCTGCGCCGCCGCTTCGGCCATGTGCGCGGAATCTCCGCCGAAAAGCTGCACGCCGAGCGGACGTTCGCAGTCATCGAAGTCGAGATATCCGCGTGTGCGTTCGTTGCGACGAAAGACCCCTTCCGCAGAAACGAACTCCGTCACGAGAACATCCGCGCCACGCTCCTTGCAAAGCTGGCGAAAGATCTTGTCTGAGACGCCCGCCATTGGCGCGAGATAAAGCGGGAACGCGCCGTCGCGGAACCATGGCAGCGTCGAGCTCATGACGTCGCGCTCTTCAGCAGCGTGGCCACTTCCGTCTGCACGCTCTCGAGCTCATCGAGACGCAACTCCACATCCGGCACTATGAAAACATCGCCGCTGTTGGCGTGCTCGTAGATCAGGACGCGACCGTTGCCCGTTGCCTCGGTCTTCACGTGCTTGAGGATGCGTTTGCGCTCGAGCATCGCAGCCAGGACGTAACACGCGTTCGGCTGTGCATTTTCGCTCAGCAAGCGGCGCAGCAATTCCTCCGCGCTTTCTTTCGGGAGCGCTTCCGGCGGCGCGGCGGGCGGCGGTTCGTAACGCGTCTTCCAAAACGAGAAGGGCTGGATGTTCTCGTTGCGCGAGGTCCACGCTTCCTCACTCAAGTCTTCGCGCCGATATCCTGCGCCTTCGCGAAAGAGCAACGTGTAAAACTGTTCGCCGGGTTCAAATCGGCGGTTCGTCACCGCGCACGCATCGGCGCGGTGCTTGATCGGCCATTCATTCGCGAGCGGGTTCATGCGGTGGCGAGACGGCGGCTGGCGAATGGATTGAACTCGCGTGCTTCACGATTGGTCGAGCGGAAGTAGAGGAGCACGAGACCGATGATCGTGAAAATAATGTTCGGCGTCCACGCGGCGAGCCACGCCGGAATCCGGTCGCCTTCCCCCAGCGCGAGAAACAAATGGGTCAGGAAATTCATGGTAAAGATGAGACCGATTGCGGTTGCCACGCTCGTCAGAACTCCTTTGCGCGAAAAGCCGATCGCGAGCGGCGCAGTCACGAGCACGATGATGAAGCAGCTCCACGGTAGCGCGATTCGATACTGCAGATGCGTGGCAAACGGCGCGAGGAGGGTGTGCGGAAAATCGGCGTTGTAATGCAGGTATTCGCGGAGCTCGCCGACGCTGAGAAACTCTGCGCGCATGTTTGAGCTTTCGAGACGGAACGGCGTCTCGTCCCAATCGCGAATGGTGAGATCGTGCAGATTCTGCTCCTGTGCGATGTTCCCCGTTGCATCGTAGGTCACTACTTTCACGCCATTCTGTAACTTCCAGGCATGCTCCTCCGGCGAGTACCTGCCGGTCGTCGACATGTAGTTCGTGACGATGTTGTCCGCCGCGTCCTGCTGCAGCACCTGGACTGTTTTGAAGTCGTTGCTGTCCGGCACGTAGCTTTGGATGAACCAGGTCCGGCGTGCGCTCCGGTTCCGAAAGACGTGTCCCAGGACAGTCTCGTCGCGCGCGTCCGCTCCGCGCATTTCCTGCAGGTTTCCTTTGCCCGCCTCCTCGGCGTGTGGCGCGAGTGTGTAGTTGAGCGCGCTGCTCGCCGCAGTCGTGAGAAGGCCGATGGCGATCAAAGGAATGAGCAAGCGCGGCACGCTGATTCCCGCGGTCAACATCGAGACGATTTCGTTCGTGCGCGACATGCGGCTGAGCGTAGCGACAAGCGCGAGCAGAAGCGCGACGGGCAACACCACGATGATGATGGCCGGCGATTGCTCGAGGTAGTAGTTCGCGATCTGCATCGCCGTGACGTCCTCCTCGAGAAAGGTCGAAATCTTGTCGCTGATGTCGAAGACGAGCCAGACCGCGAGAAAGGCCGCGATGCAAAAGAAGTACGCGCGCAGAAAGACGCGCAGAACGTAACGATCGAGAATTCTCACGATGGGGATTTTCGAATGTTGATTTTCGAATTGCGACTTAGTCTGCAGCTCGCTGACGAACGCCTGCAATCAATCGCATGACCTCGCGCAAAACCAAAATCCGATGATCGCTCTGCGCGAGAATCTGGGGAGCGATTTCGTCGAGCGGGTTGGGACAATTTTCTCTGAAGCAGGCCTCCTCGCGAACGCGAAGAACTTCGAGTTCCGACCGGAGCAACAAGCGATGGCGGTCGCGATCGCGCGTGCGCTGGAGGAAGAGCGGCATCTCGTCGTCGAAGCCGGCACCGGCGTGGGCAAATCCATCGCGTACCTCGTGCCGTCGATCCTCTTCGCGATGGAGCAGAAGAAGAAAGCGGTCATCTCCACGCACACGATCAATCTGCAGGAACAGCTCCTCTACAAAGACATCCCGATCCTGAAGAAGATTCTGCCGATCGAGTTCGAAGCGGCATTGATGAAAGGGCGGCAGAATTATCTGTGTCCGAAGCGGCTCGAACGGGCGCTGCAACAAGCAGGCGAACTTTTCACGACGACTGAGCAAGCGGAACTCGACCGCATCTCGGAGTGGGCCAGTCGCACGAC
>JBJMWV010000261.1:0-9180 GCA_045809985.1 Chthoniobacterales bacterium
CACACAGATGCCATTCGTCGTCAGGACGCGCCGGCGTTCGGCGATGGAATGGTTCCCGACATTGTCGAAGATGACGTCGTAACGCTGCTCGCTCTGCGTGAAGTCCTGTTTCGTATAGTCAATCACGTGATCGGCACCGATTGATCGCGCCTGTCCAAGGTTCCGCGGGCTGCAGACGGCGGTTACCTCTGCCCCAAATGCTTTTGCGATCTGCACCGCAAAAGTTCCTACACCTCCGGAGGCACCGTTGATCAGGACCATCTGTCCGGGCTGAATGTTTCCGTGATTGCGCAGACCTTGTAACGCAGTGAGTCCGGCGACGGCGACCGAACCGGCCTGTTCGAAGGAAACGTTTTCCGGCTTAGCGACAAAAGTCCGATCGGAAGCACAGACATACTCGGCGATAGCTCCATTCGCTGCGCCGAAGACCTCATCGCCTGGTTTGAAGTCTGTTACGTTCTTACCGACTGCTTCCACCGTTCCCGCGCAATCGATTCCGAAGCGCGAGTCCTTTGGCTTACGCAAACCGCTTGCGATTCGCATCGGGAGGAAGCCGCGCAGTAAGTGCCCATCGGCTGCATTGACAGACGAAGCACGAACTTTAATCAGAATTTGTTCGTCGGTAGGGATTGGCTTCTCCACCTCGCGCAACGTCACCACGCCGTACTCGCACTTACGAATAGCTTTCATAGGATGCGCGGGAGCAGCTGTGTTGCGTTCGCAGTCATTAGTCGACCGCCAGTAGCCGATAAAGAGTAGGGTTCCGCCTATTACAACTAGGGCTAGAATTACAATGCTGGTGCACTTTGCGATCCGCTTCAGGAACTTCATTCGACCGTGATGGCGATCTTTCCCTGGACATGGCCGGTCTCGAGATAGTTGTAGGCAGCGGCGGTTTCAGCAAGCTGGTAGACTTTGGTCAGAGGGGGCGCGACCTTCCCGCTCTCCGTCAGGTCACGTAGAACTCCGAGGTCTTTCTTGTTAATGTCGACGCCAAAGCTGACAAACTTCTCGTTTGTAAATCTCGAACGAAGAGCGGCCGTGAGGGAGCTAACTAGATTGGAAAAGCTCTCCTTCCTCATTCCTGAGCCGCCTATCCCTGCCAACACACAGATGCCACCAGGTTTGAGAATGCGACGGCGCTCCGAAAAAGAATGGTTGTTGACGAGATCGTAGATCACGTCATAGCGCTCCTCGCCTTTTGTGAAATCCTCCTTCGTGTAGTCAATCACGTGATCGGCCCCCATCGACCGAACCAGGTCGAGGTTCCTCGTGCTACAAACGCCGGTTACTTCTGCGCCATAGGACTTGGCTATCTGCACGGCAAATGTCCCGACTCCTCCGGACGCACCATTGATCAGGACCTTTTGTCCTGCTTTGACGCGGGCCGTGTCCCGCAAACCCTGTAACGAGACAAGCGCGGTAGGAATGGTCGCGGCTTGTTCGAAAGTTACGTTGCCAGGCTTCGCAACCACCGCTCCAGCCTGCCTAACACAGATGTATTCGGAGAGAGCGCCTGCCCTAACACCGAAGACGTCGTCGCCCGGCTTGAACTCGCTCACGTTCCTGCCGACGGCTTGAACTGTTCCGGCAAAGTCAGACGCCGGGCAGGTGTTTTTTGGCTTACGAAGACCAAAGAGGAGCCTGCCGATGCCACCGCGGATCATGCCACCGTCGTAGAACCTGAGGGAAACGGCGCGTACGCGGACGAGTATCTGGTTGTCGTTCGGCACCGGCTTCTCGACCACTTCTAGTTTCAGAACATCATCAGGCGCGCCGTATTCGCAATAACGGATCGCCTTCATAGGATGAGGCGGCGTGCCGGTGTTATGACCGCAGTCATTCGTGGAGGTCCAGTAGGCGAACTGGATCCAACTAAAGAGCGTGACAAGAAGACCAACTACAGTCCACTTCAGAATGCCCTTCCACTTCATAAGTCAGGCCACTGCAGGAGCCGGGACGGGCTGATCTTTTGCACCCCAGATTAAGAGCCACAGGAACGCCAGTTCCCCCATTCCTAGCAGCGTCGCGAGGTCGGCTATACCCTTCGCAGACGGCGGAAGGAAGAGAGAGACAGAGGAGCTGATGACGTAGCCGGCGCCGGCCACGATCGTGGCGATGCCGACAAAACGTGGGATAAAGCCGGATCGCATTACGGCGATGCCGAAGGGAAAGAGCCAAAGGCCCCAGAAAATTTGAGCGAGGATAACTCCCTGGTTGTGTAGGCGGAGGAAGAACAAGACGAAGGCGTCGAGCTGAGCCTTATCAAAGACAGCGGCGAGAAAGGCAGGGCTACGGGCGAATGTCAGCGCAGCCAAGTCATTCAAGAGATTGAGATACGAAATAGGAATCGAGATCAGAAAGAGGACCATCATGGCCATGGCGTGTTTCTGACTGACGGCCTTGAAGAGGTGGTAAAAAGCGAACATCGCGAAAATCGCGACCGTCGCGGAGTAGAGTTCTACGCCCATGCCTGCCCGGAGTAGACCTTCGGCATCGCGGATATTGTTCGCGGTAGCCGCGGCGTCCCCTCGCACGATGAGCGTGTTAGGGACATACAGAAGCGCAAACGGCGCGGGTACGCAGCTTAGGAAATACAAGAGAGCCGCCAGCCGCGATTGTCTTTTGAGAGAGGTCATCGGCTAGTTATCCAGTGGCCTTGAACTCATTCCGCGCGCAGGGACTCAATCGGATTAACTCGCGCTGCGCGACGCGCCGGGAGCCACGATGCGATGAGTGCGACCATCATCAGCAACAGCGTCGTGCCCGCGAGGACAGGCGTTGTGTTCAGGCGCATGCCGGGATTGTCGGAGGCGAGGAATCGCGCCACACCGAGCGCACCAACGACGCCGAAGCCAGCACCGATGAGCGCGAGTTTCACGCCAGTCGTTAGGACAATGTGGCTGATATCGCGCACGCAGGCGCCGAGCGCATAACGGATGGCAAATTCACCGGCGCGTTGCGCCATGGTGCGGGCGATGACGCCATAGATACCTAACGAGGCCAAGCCGAGGCCGAGGACGGCGAACGAGGTGAGGATATCACGCAAGATTCTGGTCTGACCGTTCGCGCGCTCGATCGTTACGTCGGCGGGTTGCAGCTGGCGCACGGGTAGGTCGCGATCGAGTTCCGCCATGACGCTTCGCACACTTTGCACAAGTGTGGCGGGCGCGACGCCGTTCGTGCGCAGTGCGATCTCATTGAATGGCCTCGGGTCCTGCGCGATCGGCTGATACAACTGCCACGTCACTGGACCGGGATCGGGCATGACCGATTTCACATCCGCGGCAACGCCGATGATCTCACCCCATTGCGTCGCACCGATATTAGTCTGACCAAGGCGGCGGCCGATTGGGTTCTCGTTGCCGAAGAGTGCTTTTGCCGTCGTATGGCTAATAACAAAGACCTTCTGCGCGGTAAGGTTATCGCCCTCAGTGAAACCGCGTCCGGCGAGAATGCGTGTGCCGTAGGTGTCGAAGTAATCCGCGCTAACACTGTTAACTATAGCGGCCGGTTCGTGGCCGGGTTGAGGAAGCTCGCGGCCTTCGACCAGGTATTTGCGCACATCCACCCAGTTAAAGAAGGGCGTGAAGGACGAGATGCTAACCGATGCGACGCCGGGCACCGCCTTCAGTCGCTCAAGTGTTAGGCGATGGAAGGTGTTGATCTTCTCTGGATCGCTGTAAGTCGCGGGGAGAATGACGGTGCCGGTGAGCAGGCGATCCGACTGCCAGCCGGCGCGGGTGTTGTTGAGATCGTCAAGTCCGCGGATGAAGAGCGCCGCGCCCGTAAGTAAGACCATCGCGAGCGCGAACTGCGCGACGATAAGTGCGTGGCGAAACCGCTGGTGTCCGCGTCCGCCAGTCGTGCCCCGTCCGCCGCTCTTAAGTGTTTCGGTAACGTTGAGCCGCAGCGCGAAAAGCGCCGGCGCGAGACCAAATGCGAGTGCGGTGATGAGCGCCGCGCCGAATGCCCAGGCGAAGATGCGCCAGTCCAGCACGAAGCTAATTGGCTCACTGCCGTCGCCTCCGGTGCGCGATGAAAGCCACTCGGTGACCCATTGCGCGACAACGACGGCGCAAGCTCCGCCGGCGGTTGCGAGCAACAACGATTCGGAAATGAGTGGTCGCAGTAGTTGGGAACGTGCGGCGCCGAGTGCGGCGCGCACCGCAAACTCGCGCGCCCGCGCCATCGTCCGCGCGAGGAGCAGATTGGCGAGGTTCGAGCAGGCGATCAGCAGGACAAAACCGGAAAGGCTGATGAGCATCGCCAGCATGGCGCGCGCGCTCTTCGGAAATGCGGTGCCATTTAGTTGGACCGGCACCCATGTGCTCCCGGCATTCACCTCCGGGAAATCGCTCGCCAGACGTGCGCCAAAGCTCCCGATCAGCGCGACCGATTCAGAGTGCGTTCGGCCGGGCGCGCGCCGCCCAATGATGCGCAGGATCGCGCTGCGCCGGTCGGCGGCTTTCTGTTGATCGAGCGCGAGAGGGCGGAAGAAATCGAACGCGCCAAGATGCCGCCAATCGTTAAACCATGCGGGCAAGACGCCGATGATTTCGTGCGGCTCGCCGTCCACCCGGATCGTGCGTCCGATTGCGTCGCTCCGCGCGCCGAAACGATCTTGCCACGCGCGCTGGCTAAGAACGACGACGCGATCATTCCCCGCCACGTCTTCACGCGAAAGGAAATCGCGGCCGAGCTGCGGCTGCACGCGCAGCACCGAGAACAGGTTCGCGCTCACGCGCAACGCGCGCACGACTTCCGCCGGCTGACCCGGCTCGGAGATACTGGTATCGCCGAGCGCATACGCTGCGACCTCACCGTAGTTGCTTGCGTTGCGTTGCAGATCGAGAAAGTCAGCGGGTGAAACGCGGCCTGCCGGATTCTGCGGCGTTGCGCGATCGATCCTCTCGAGCTCCTCGTTCTGCGGATAAGGCAGCGGCCTCAGCATGACTGTGTTGAGGATGCTGAACATCGCGGTGTTCGCGCCGATTCCGAGACCTAGGGTTAGGATGGCTAGGATGGTGAAGCCGGGACTGTGCAGAAGCGCGCGCATGGCGAAGCGAAGTGTGGAGATCACGGCGATAGGACTCGTTAGGTGATGGGTGCCCTGATGCCTTTGATCAGCAGCCAGAAGCCGAGGCCGAACTCATAGAGACCCATCGGTAACATGTAGGTGATGCCGAGGCTGGCGAGCGACGGGAAGATGATGATGAGCACGCTCACCACTGCCATCGTCAGCGAGCCGATGATGCCAAGTCCGGCGAGCGCGCGCGGGATGTAGCGCGACTTCCACCAGATGTAACTGAACACCGCCGAGCCGAGCCCGAGGAAGAAGAAGCCAACATTAAAGGAGTCGGCGTAAACGCGCACGAACGCATACGCGAGTCCCTGCGTCTGCTCCGCACTGAAGGCTTGCATGTAGCGGCTCCCTCTGAGAAACGCGAGCGTCGTAAACTCCAGGAGCGTAATCAAGGCGAGCATGATGTTCTCGGCCAGGCGCAGAAATCCGCCGAGCCAGACAAGATTGCGGTCGACTGGCCGGAGCACGACATATAGGCCCCAGAGGAGCGCGAGCACGCCCGCCACTGTGATCAATTCAAGTGCTATGCCCACGCGAAACAGCCTTTCAGATCCGGCAATGTTGGCGGCGGTCTGCGCGGCATCACGCATCACCATCAGCTTGCCGCGAATAGAAAAAGCTGCGATTGCGGTCGCGTTCGTGAAGAGATAGAAGAAACCGACGACCTTTGCGGCAGTGTGCTGGAACGGCTCGAGAGTATTAGCCGGCTTGTGCATGGCTAGCGCTGTCCTGCGACGGCGCGGTAGTCGCTATAGGTCGCTACGGTGTGCGCGCTGCCTTCCTGTCCCATACCTGAGCCAGACATGTCGGCGGTGTGTTCTACCAGGATTGGCTTCGCGTCAGCTCCCAGACGGTAACGTGCGGTCGACTCATAGCTATTCAGCTTCATGACCAGCTTCATCCGCATAGGTCGAATCGAAACGTGCACTAGCTCCGCTAAGGCAGTGCCGTTGCTCTCGGTGACCGATGCTTCGATCGTAGCGTTCTCTGAAACGTCGCTGTCCATGACGGTAAGACTTCCTTTAGGAACGCTGGCGAAACGAAAGACGGTCCGGCCATGCGAATCGGTGGTTGCCGTAGCCGGCGCGCCGAAGTATTTCGCCAGCCGGTAGTAACCAGGCACTGTGCGCTTGGCGGACTCCTTTTGGTATTTGCTGAGAGAATCCGCGGAGGGGGGGGCGCCATCTTCCGAGACCAGCGTCCAGCGTGCCGCGGCTGGTTTACTCGGGTCATACTTTTCCACCGTGACCTTCTGTTCAGTCTTACCGTTCGATGCCTGCTCGCTGCGAACGGTGCGGGTGAAGGCATAGCTATCAGGACTAAGACTTTGCGCCTGTTGCAGAACACGGTGCTTCAGGTCGTCGTGATTCTGTTGCGCGACGCTCGTCGAAGCTGAGGCGAAGCAGAAGAAGATAAGGAGCGCGGCACCCTGCGGCAGCGCAAAAGTCCAGGAGTGAGCGCTTTGTTCCCGCCAGCGTTGCAGGTTGATACCTTTGAAAAGAAGCCACAAGGTTAAGGCTCCTTCGCCAAGCACACCGGCCGCCCCGACGACCGGCATCAGGGCGGGAGCAAAGGAGAAGGCGAGGAAGCTGGAGAAGCTATTCGTGAGGTAGGCTAAGCCGGCCAAGGTTAGTAGCGCGCCTAGAGCTCGCGGCACGAAGCTGGACGTGAAGATGACATAAGCAATCGAGAGAACGTGACAGCCGAAGAAGATCAACCCCATGTCGTTGGCCTTCAGGCTCATTAAGAGGAGCGCGAATGCGATCTGCGCCTGAGCACCTTGTAAGAACGCGACAGGAGCGAGGAACAACAGGCCGCTGACCGCGCCGAGCGAGCAACCTATCGAACTAACGATTAGCCCAAAGACCGCGGCGGTTCTGTTTAGCGGTCTGAGGAGTTCATAAATCAGCACTGTGACCGCTAGGTAGCAGATAGTTCCGAGCAGGTTCGATACGCCGGCGAGGCGAAAGGCTAACTCGTTCAAAAGAATATTTGCCGTCGTCGTAGCAGCGTCACCGGCAACGATGAACTTACCTCCGCTAAGGAAGGCAAACACACCAAAGACGATAGTTAGTAACCAGAAGAAGCCGGCGGCTCTGGCTTGGCGATTTACGGAGGATTGGGGGGAATGATCGTTCATAGGACTTAGAGAGGGCCGCGGTAACGGCGTAACTGCATTGCGCCAACGATGAATCCGGCGGCGACGACGAGCCCGATCCAGAGTCCCGGGCTGCTTAAGAACCTAAGCGGATCGAACTGCACGAGCCGATCGACCACCGGGACATGGGCGCCCTTCGGAAAGTGAACGACGACAAATCCCTCTTCGAAACCGCCGGTTATGCGGCGGTTGAGCATCTCAGCCAGATACGAAGTGCCGACGACAATCTTCTCGATCGCGGCGAGCGCGAGCCAGGGTAGGACCGCCCAAAGAAAGGTAGCGCGCCGGGCATAAGCTCCTACCAGCAGCAGCCATCCGTAGACGGGCGCCTCCCACAGCGCCGACGTGATGAGCCCGTAGAATAGAATCGCGGACAAGCGGGAGATCGGTAGAAGCTCGAACGTGGTGCCGGCGAGTCCGCTTGGCGCCAGCGCCGCGCTCCAGATGAGCAACATGATCAGCTGCGTGACCTGGATCACGACGAAGGTGAGCAGCGGCAGGATGACGAGCGGAACAAACGCCTTTGCGAGGACCGTTACGCGATCGGATACGGGCATCGATTTCCAGAAGAGAATGCTGCGATCGCGGCGTTCCCCATGCAGTGCCTCGAGTGAGTAAAAGACGGCGACGATGAAGGCTGTGAACATGATCATCATGGCCGCGATGTCATAGGGCGTCTCGATCGCAGCTCGCTGACGAGTAGGCTCGAGTAACAACGCCGCCCGTCTCATTTGCGGGAGGCGATAGGCGGTGAGCAGACAACCTAACAAGACCACACCAGCCGCGATCAACGGCGCGACGTAGATCGAGGGGTTATCCCATAGCTCGCGCCGCACCGACCAATAGAACGGCCTCGTCGGCGCGCCTTCGTGGCTAAGACCGCTGACCTTTTGGTCTACGGAAAACAAGGGAGGCGGATTTGGTTGTGCAGTCATCAGATTCTTCCGGCGCTCGATTGCGGAGTGCTCATGGTGGCGACGAACAAGTCGGCGATGCTTGGCCTGCGCACTTCGCCGAGCGCGGAAAGTTGATCGCGATCGACATTCTCGAACATCATGACGCTGCGCCCGAACACCTGGCGCTCGTGCATCGGTTTAAGCGAACGGGCTGCATCGGCATGATCCGGATGTACCATCACTTCTACATAGCGGGCATCGAACTCTTCCATGCTGCACTCGAGCACGATGCGGCCGTGATTGATGAAGATGAGATCCGTGAGGACGTCCTGGATCTCTTCCACCTGATGCGTCGTGACTACGATCGTGCGGTGGCCATCGAAGTAGTCGTTCAATAAGGAATCGTAGAACGCCTTACGATAGAGGATATCGAGACCAAGCGTCGGCTCATCGAGCACGAGCAGCTTGGCGTCGATCGCCATGACGAGCGCGAGGTGCAGTTGCGCAACCATGCCTTTGGATAACTGGCGCACCTTCCGATCGCGTTTGATCTCAGTCCGCGCGAGAAAGCTCTCCGCCTTTGCGCGATCGAAACGTGGATGCACGCCCGCGACATAATCGAGCGCCTGCGAGACGCGCATCCAGCGAGGCAGCACCGCGACGTCCGCGATGAAGCAAACATCGCGCATGAGCCGCTCGCGTTCGGCCCACGGATCGCGCCCGAGCACCTTCAGTTCACCGTCATAAGCAGTAAGGCCGAGAATTGCATTCAGCGCCGTCGTCTTGCCCGCGCCGTTCGGTCCGATGAGTCCAAGGATGCGGCCTTCTTCGACGCGCAGATCAATGCCACCCAGGGCGACTGTTGTCCCGAAGGCCTTGCGCAGTCCGCGTGCTTCTATTGTCGCCATGGCGTTAGCGCTTCTCCTTCTCTGGTTTCGTGGAAGCGCGCCGCGCGCTGGCAGCTTTCGCGAGCAACTCTTCCGTGCTGAGGCCGAGCCGCTGGATCTTGGCCGACACCCTCGGCCATTCCTCGGCCAGAA
>JBJMWV010000262.1:0-7091 GCA_045809985.1 Chthoniobacterales bacterium
CGACGGCGGAAGCAGCGGCAGCGACGAGCATTAGCCTAACGAGTGCTTTGGTGACGGATCTTCTTTTCAAGGTAAGTGGAAAAGTAACCGGCATAGCGTCGCCGCAATTCCGGGCGCTGCCAATCTTTGCCCGTGATCATCTTGCGGCAGTCAGCCGCTCCGCAACGGCACTCTACCGGCGCGTTGTCGTTATCGTCGGTCATCGCCCAATCGTGCGTCAGCTCTTCACCCGCGGCGATGTCGCGGATCGCGACAAACGTGACCTCACCGCGCACGCCGATGTTCGCAGCGCAGGAATGATTGCTGAAGATCATCGAACCTTCGCGTTCATCGTCGGTAACGGGAGAGATGAACAAATCGTCGCCGATTTGAACTTCCGCCGGGCCAAGCTGCAGTTGCGCGAGCGTCGCTCCATTGATGATGTGACCGCCTTTAACCGCGACAATTTCGCCCTTCGCGATCTTCTCTTTCGCGAACAAGCCGCGACCGTGGATGGCGCTCTCCTGCACGATAGTCTTCGGCAATAGCCAGGAGAGCGGCGCAGTCATTGCATCACGCCGCGGCACTTCGACGCGCCGCAGGTGCAACGCCGGCCCGGATGCTGCGAAGGTGTGTAATCGAGCGTGATCTCTTCGCCTGCCGCGATGTCGCGCAAGGCGAAGAAAATCATGTGACCGTGCAGCACGCGGCTGAAGCAATTCGGCTCGCAGGAGTGATTGATGAAAGCAGTCGCATCGCCGCCGCGGCTCGCATCGATGCTGCACTTGTCGTCGAGCTCGCAAATCCGCACCTTTCCGCCCTTCGCGACGCGCCGCGCGGCTTCGCGATTCGAGATCCGCTCGCCTAACAACTCGCCGACCTTCCTGCGCGCGCGAAACTGCGCGGCAGCGAAACAGCCCTTGCCGTTGATCCCGGATTTCTTCGCGATCAGGTTCTCGTTCATTGCAGACGTCGACCCGCTTCTGAGTCTTCGATCAAACGCTGCAGCCGTTTCCGCCGCGTCGCCTCCTGCTTCGCGCTGATTACATACCACGCCGCGAGTTTGCGATAACCGGCCGGCTGCTCCGCGAAGAACTGCCACGCCTTCTTGTTCTTCCGGAATTCCTTTTCCATCGCCGGTTCGAGCGCGGCATGCCGCCGCTGCTCGTAAGAATAGATACCGGACTTCTCTTCCGCGCGTTCTTCGTAAGCTTTGATGCCGGCCGGCTGCATCCGTCCTTCGCACATCAACTCCGGCGCGCGCCTTAGATTCACCAGACTCCACGAGCTCGTCTTTTTGCGCGGCGTGAATCGGATCTTGTAGCTCGACTCATCAACCGTCTTGCGGATCCCATCGATCCTGCCGACGCACAGCGCTTCGTCCACTGATTCCGGCCATGTCATGCTCGGACGGCCGGTAGCTTTGCGGTGAAAACCAACCCACAACTCGCTCGCGCTGGCATGATTTTTCGCGAGCCAGTCGCGAAACGCGCGTGGCGTGGCGAAGAAGATCGGCTGCTCATTCTTCGCCATCGAAGTAATCGAGCGGCTCGCCGCGCACGATGCGTCGCTCCGGTGAACGGACGATCCATTTGTTGCTGTCCGGATAATAGGACGATTCGCCGATAGGATTGTCTGCCACGACAAAGACGAGCAGGTCTTCGCTCCCGTGATTGATGAGCTGGTGCGGCTCGTCTGGCGGAAAAAGAAAAGCATCGCCAGCGGTTATCTCATCCATCCCATCCTTGTGCCTAACGAGTGCCTGGCCGGAGACGATGTAGTAAAATTCCCACTGCGCGCTATGCGAGTGATAGACGTATGGCGTCTTCCCCGGCGCGACGCGTAGCAGCTCAACGTCGAATGGATGCCGCAGCTTCAGGTCGGTCGAAAGCGGATCGCGCCCGAGCGCTTCCGAGACGTTCTTCGATGCTCCAGTGAACTTGCCTTTCGGCGAAGTCCACGAGAACTCCTCGAGGTCGCGCACGTTCACCTTACGCATCTCGCTTCCTCTAGCCGAAACGCGCAGGCGGTCGCAAGATCAACTAATCTGCAACCGCTTCGGAGCAACGCGTCGCCACGCCATCGCGAGCGCGGCGCGCAAGTTCGCGCGGGTCGCGGTTTGCAGACGAATCTGCGTCGCTCCGCGTCTTCCCCAGAAGCCTTTCACGACCGCATAAGTCTTTGGCGCCGCAGCGACGAATTTCGCCTGCTGATCGAGCGGCAGAATAACGACTGCGTGCGCGTCGTCGGGATAGGCGAGCGTCGCGAAGACTTTGTTCGTCACCCGGAAGTCCGGATGATTCATGTGACTCGCTTCCGTTGCGTCCGGTAAGCTCAGGGCGAGCTCGCGGAAATCGTCAGCAGTCATTCGTTAGGCGTCTAGTTCAGCGGCTCCGGCTTTACGTAAATCTCCTTCGGGGCAGTCGGAAAATACTTGAAGAGGGCAGGGCAGAGCCAGCCTTCCATTTGGAAATGATCGCTGTAGTACCAGTTGCCGCCCGATTCGCCGCGTCGCCAGACAATCTTTTCTTTCCAACCGGGAAATGGCAACGCGCTGAAGACGGCGCGAAAGCCTTTCTGTGCATTGGGAATGTCGGCCGTCATCTTGTCGATCATGGTGTCGATCCCGGCGATAAACGGCTCCTTGTTCAGCCCGACCGCGGGATCATCAAAGACCCACATGCCTTGATGCTTGTAGGGTGCGATCACCATCAATGAGTTCATCGTCTTCTCCGTTCCGAACGTTGCGTGCGATTTCCAGCTCAGGAAGAACGCGAGTGCAGCGGCGAGAAGACGTGCGAAACGCATGCCGCTATTTTAGCGGCTCGTCAGCGATCTTCAGCACGATCTTGCCGCGCGTGTGATGCGTCTCCGCCTGCTCGCACGCTTTCGCACCTTCGTTCAACGGCAGCACCTGCGTCACGACTGGTTTGATCTCGCCGGCGTCGATCAACTTCGTGATCTCCGCGAGATCGTTCGCATCCGGTTTGACGCCGATGCCGGCACCGCGAATTCCGTATTTCTCCAACTCGGAACGACTGAGACTACCGGCGATTTCGCAGATGATGCCGCCCTTCTTCACGACCGGGTACGTTCGCGCTGGGAGATCATGGCCGACGGTGTCGAGCACGACGTCCACATCCTTCGCGATCTCCTCGAATTTCTGCTTCGTGTAATCAATCGGCACATCGACGCCGAGCTGCTTCAGCAGGTCCTGGTTCGCAGTCGATGCGGTCGCGATGACGCGTGCGCCACGCGCTTTCGCGATCTGCACCGCGAAGTGACCAACACCGCCCGCGCCGCCGTGAATCAGCACCGTTTGGCCACTCGCTAGGCCAGCCGTGCTGACCAATGATTGCCACGCCGTCAGCGCGGCGAGCGGCACCGCCGATGCATCGACAAAGCTGAGCGACTTCGGCTTCGGTGCAGCTTCAGTCTCCGTCACGACGCAGTATTGTGCCCAGCCACCGCCCATCAGCGGATACCCGTAAACTGCGTCACCGACTTTCAGCTTGGTCACCGCGGAGCCGGTTTTCTCGACGATGCCGGCGATGTCGTAACCGGGAACGAGCGGTACCTGCGTCCCAAACTCACGCGCGTACTTGCCGTTCACGATCAGCGGATCGGCCGGATTAACGCCGGCGGCTATGACCCTAACGAGTGCTTCATTGTCCTTCGGCTCCGGCCGCGCCGCGTCTTCGTACTTTACGCTGCTCGGCGGGCCGTACTCGTGCGCGACGATTGCTTTCATGCGCGGCGTGTCTGCAAGTACGAGCGGCGCGACGGTTGCGGCGAAGAAAGCGAAGGGAAGAAGGCGTCGATTCATGACGCGAGTCTTCGGTTCATTCGACGCCGCTGGCATGACATTTTTCCGGCGATATCGGCTGCATCAGAGCTCGCGGAACATCACGTGCGCGTCGACGTAGCCGAGGCTCGGATGTCGGAAAGCATTCGGCAGCGTGCCGACGATCCTGAACCCCAGTTCCTGCCAAAGCTTCAGCGCGCCGGTGTTCGTCGAGACAACGAAGTTGAACTGCATCGCGCGGTAGCCGCCCGCGCGAGCTCTCGTTAGGCAATCCTCACCCATGGCTCGTCCGAGCCCGAGCCGCCGCGCCTCGGGTGAGACCATGAAGGCGGCATTCGCGACATGCGAACCGGGGCCGTTTTGGTTCGGCCGCAAAATGTAGGTGCCGACGATCTGCCCGTCTGCGTCTTGCGCGACAAACGTCTCGGTATCCGCGCGAAACCAATAGCTGAGCGCGTCTTCGCGCGTGATCTCCGGATCGAAGGCGTAGGTGTCTCCGCGCCTAACAACAGCATGAAAGATTTTCCATATCTCGTCGCTGTCGGACCGATTTGCTGTGCGTATCTTCACGCGCTGATCCCGCAGCTTTCATGAACCCGTCCGCCCCGACAAGCACAGCCGCACGCCGGTGGTACCGCCCCACCTTAACCACGCAGATCATGCTCGGTCTTGTGCTCGGCGGATTGCTTGGTTGGGTCCGTCCGGACTGGGGGAACAACGTCTATTTCCTCCGCGACATTTTCCTGAACCTGATCAAGTCGATCATCGGCCCGCTGGTCTTTTCCACCCTTGTTGTCGGAATCGCGGGCGGTGGCGATTTGAAGAAGGTCGGACGCATGGGGGTCAAGGCGCTCATTTACTTCGAAGTGATCACTACGGCGGCGTTGTTCATTGGGCTCGCCGTCGTCAACTTCCTTAAACCGGGCGCTGCTGTCGTCCTCGCTGCCGCCCAGCCCGGCGCGGCTGAGAAACTAGGCCAGGGACATCCGCTCACCTTCGTCGAGACGCTGGTCCATGTCTTTCCGTCGAGCGTGGTGGATGCGCTCGCCCGCGGCGACATTCTTCAGACGGTCGCGTTCGCCGCGCTCTTTGCCATGGCCGTCTCCGCGATCGGCGAGAAGGGCGTGCCCATTCTGCGCGCGATGGAGAGCCTCTCGCAGGTCATGTTCAAGCTGACGAACTACGTCATGCTCTTCGCGCCCTTCGGGGTCGGCGCAGCCATGGCCCACGTCGTCGGATCACAAGGTATCGGGGTCCTCGTTAGTCTCGGCTATCTTATCTTCACCTATTACCTCGCGGTCGTGATCTTTCTCGTCGTGATCTTCGGCCTAGTTCTATTGCTCGCGCGGATTCCAGTCGGGAAATTCATTCACGCGGTGCGCGAGCCGGCCACGATCGCGTTTGCGACCACGAGCAGCGAGTCGGCCATGCCGAAAGCGATGGAAGCGATGGAACGGATGGGCGTGCCGCGGCGGATCGTCGCCTTTGTCATGCCAACCGGTTACTCCTTCAACCTTGATGGCTCGATGATCTTCCTCGCCGTTGCTTCCATGTTCATCGTGCAGGCGGCTGAGCGGACGAATGGGCTGCATTTCAGCTTCGGCCAGCAACTGCTCATGATGCTTACCTTTATGGTGACCTCAAAAGGCATCGCGGGCGTCCCGCGTTCCTCGATTCTCGTCCTCCTCGCCACTTTGTCCGGAATGCTCCCGCCGGATATCGCCACTGCCGGCGTTGGCATTGTTCTCGGCATCGACGCGCTCATGGACATGGGTCGATCCGCCGTAAACCTGATGGGCAACAGCCTCGCCACGGCTGTCGTCGCGAGATGGGAAGGTGAGTTTGATGACCAGCGCGCGCGAGTCTTCGGAACGCCGGCGGAAGCAAAACTCGACCTGGAAGCCGGCGATGTTGCGTTCGCCGAATCGGCGCGCTCAGGCGATTAACGAACGCTGAGGCGCGTCGAGTGCCTACTGCGCCTGCTGAGCACGCTGTGCTCCGCCACGCATCCCGGCCTTCTCCGGATTAGCTTTCCGCTCCGGGTTCCAAAGGTGAAACGTGTAGGTGAAGACCACGTAACCGAGAATTTCGTGAGGTGAATCATTCGTTACGTAGATCGCCGGATTCGTTTGAAAATCCGGTGTGATATTCCAGGTAAACCCGGCCGTGATGGAATTCCCGGAGCCGCTTTGCCAGTCCATCTGGACACGCCACTTGTCGTTGAAGTCATAGGCATAACCAAGGATCGCCTGGGTTTTTGACTCAACGTAAATCGCGCCGGCGATGAGCTTGTGGTGCTCAGTGTAGTAGCCTAGCTCCAGAAACGGCTGCGGGTCGACGTGGCTATGCGGTGACCAGTTAATGAATCCGGTCGAAAGCAGCCACGGCTTTTTGGTCAGGATGCCGAACTCACTCCCGAAGATTACTTCATTCGGATCGAATCCTTTGAAGACGGCGACCTCCGCCCAATTGGTCAGCCCGAGCTCGCCCTGCAGCTGGTAGGGGTTTGCGATCTGCTTGTCCTGGATCTGCAGGCTAAGCGAAAAGTCGCCGGGCGATTGCAGGTCCGGCGTGACGATCTGGCTGAGACCTTTGGTTGTGCCGTACGCAAGATCGTTCCCGGCGGTAAAGCCGAGAGCGACTAGCGTAAATACAAGGTAAGAACGGCGCGCCATCCGTGGAAGATGGCCGGGACCCTATCGAGTCCTGATTCCTTCCGCAACAGTGACGTGAAAGGTCTGTTTCATCTTCGTTTTGCCGAAGGTCATTTCAGCGGTGTAGTCCCCACTGGGAATGAGGCGCTTCGCGTCGACCCCGCCGTATTGCGTCAGCACGTCTTTGGTCGGGAGCAGGTCCCAGTTAAGTCTCGTTAGACCTTGTGGTGGCGTGGCTTTGAGATTGGCGATTGGCGTGCCGTTCGCGTTCGTGATCGCGATCTTCATCTCATCACCAGTGTATTCCTTAACCCAGACGGTGAAGACGGCGCCTTCAGGCGGGTTCTTGCCGTGAAACTCCCCTTTACCGCCCCATTCTACCCAGCCGGGTAGTTCGTAAGCGCCGATGACCGGAGCAACCGGAAACAGGTGCGCAGGTTCGGCGGCGGTTTCGGGCGTCAGCTCGCGGAGGGGACGCGTGTCGTCGATGATCGCGAGACTGCGGCCGTGGCTGGCGATGACCAGGTCGTTCGTGCGCGGATGGACAACAAAATCGTCCACGCGCACGGCTGGCAGATCGCCGAAACGCATCCACTTCACGCCGCCATCGAAGGAGGCGAACATTCCGAAGTGCGTGCCAACGTAAAGCAGCC
>JBJMWV010000263.1:0-3477 GCA_045809985.1 Chthoniobacterales bacterium
GCAGAACAACGTCGACTACGTTACCAAACAAACGAATAGCGAAATCGGTTACATCCACATCCCCGATATGGGACAGCCGGGATTGAACCAGTTCACCAAGCAATACTTCCCGCAGATCAGGAAAGACGCACTCATCGTTGACGTGCGCGGGAATGGCGGTGGCTTCGTCTCATCGCTTGTCATCGAGCGACTGCGCCGCGCGTGGGTCATGGTCGGGCATCAGCGTAACGCGACTCCGCGGACAGATCCGCCGCAGACCTTCATTGGTCCGATGGTGACGCTATGCAACGAGTTCAGCGCGTCAGATGGCGACATCTTCCCGTATCGCTTCAAGTCGTTAGGCATGGGCAAGCTCATCGGTAAACGCACCTGGGGTGGAGTAACCGGAATTCGTAATGCATTACCAATGACCGACGGCGGCGTGCTGAATCGCCCCGAGTTCGGCCTCTTCACCAAGGATGGCAAGGAGTGGCCAATCGAAGGCCACGGCGTCGATCCCGACATCGTCGTCGATAACGATCCGGCGAAGGAATTCAAAGGCGAAGACCAGCAGCTCGACCGCGCGATCCAGGAACTCCAGGAAGAGCTGAAGACGAAGGGTCAGCAGATGCCCGCGATCCCGCCGTATCCGGACAAGAACTGGCAGAAGGACGCGAAGTAGCGCTCTAGCCCGGGGTGTCGACCGCCCGTCCAAGAAATTAACCACGTCACAGGTGAGCCGGCGGCGCCGCCGCCGGCTACAACTTCACAGAGGCCGTCCACGCCAGACCGCGCAGAAGTAGACAATCGCGAGAAGGAGGATTCCTGCGGCGGAGAAGCCGAGTCGCCAATGCTCGCGCTGGATCGCGAGGAGCAGACCGACAACGCTCGCAGCCAGAAGGCAGAACGCGATCACCGACAGGATTGCGATCTCGAATGGGCGAAGTTTCTTGCGTCGTAACATAAGAGGCCGCTGGATTACCTAACGAACTAAAATCATGTCAGCTTAGCGGTTAGAACACATTGATGAAACGCACCTGGACGATCATCGGAGTAGGTGATGTGCTGGCCAGCTTCAAGTGGTATCAGAAGCTGTTCGGACAAGCCGCCTCTCTTCCGGCTCACGAACATTTCGGGCAAATCATAGATTCCGATGGAACCGTCCTGCTCTGCCTGCACAAGTGGGGCGCACACGAACATCCGTCTTTGATGACTCCCGACAATGGCGGCAGACCCGGGAACGGCATCCTGTTGTTCTTCCGCGTCGATGATTTCGAACCTGCTTTGCGCAGGGCACGCGATATCGTCGCTCACTTTGAAGAGGAGGCGCACGTGAATCCGAACACCGGCACACGCGAATTCTCACTCCGCGATCCCGATGGATACTACGTCACGATAAGCGAGCTCGCGGCCGTGAACGCGGCCGGTTAGAGCACTTGTGCTTCGCCCATTGTGTGGCTCGTTTGGCCATGAGCTGGATGGATCAAGTCACAAACGTATTGCAGAATTACAATCAGGGCTCAGGCGCTCCGGATGGGCGTGAAGTTGAAACGCACTTCAACCAGGTCGCGCAGGCTGCGCCGCGCGAAGATCTAGCGAGCGGACTCGCGTCAATGTTCCGGAGCGATCAAACTCCGGCGTTCCCACAACTCGTTAGTCAGCTGTTCGGCAATTCGGATCCGAACCAGAAGGCGAGTCTGCTGAACAACCTGCTCTCCAGTGGCGCGGGCGCCGGTGTGCTCGCGCAGCTCGCGAAGTCGGCCGGCATCGCCATGCCTGCCGGTGGGGGAACGCCGCAGATCACGCCGGAGCAGGCGGCACAGATTCCGCCTGAGGCGGTCCAACAGGCGGCGGCGCATGCGGAGAAACATGACCCGTCGGTCGTCGATACGGTGAGTAACTTCTATGCGGCGCATCCGACGCTGGTGAAGACTCTCGGCACAATGGCGATGACCATGGCGATGTCGCATCTCGCCGGCGGTCGCCGCGCTTAGCGACGCGAGCGGCTACGGTGCGATGAGCAAGCGGCCTCACGACACTGTTTCCGTCCAGGTCGGCGAGTTCCGGTTTCACAAGGTAAACCTCGCGTCACGCAAGTGGCGCGATCTTTACAACTGGATCCTCTCGCTCACCTGGTCGCAGTTCGCGCTGTTCCTCGCGGTCGTGTATCTCGTTGTGAACGCGATCTTCGCGGGCCTGTACACCATCGGTGATGGGATCGAAGGCATGCCGCCGCATTCCTTCCTCGATGCCTTCTTCTTCAGCACGGAAACACTCGCCACGGTGGGCTACGGGCACATGTATCCGAGGACGCTCTATGCCCACATCGTGAGCACGGTGGAGATCGTCGACGGGATGTTTTTCCTTGCCATGATGACTGGCATCATCTTCGTCCGCTTTTCGCGACCGCGACCGGGGATCGAGTTCAGCAACACGCTCGTAATCGCGCCGTTCAAAGGTCAGCCGACACTGATGCTGCGGGTCGCCAACCTGCGCGATCGCAGTCTCGTTGAAGCGGAGTTCAGGATCATGTTCATGCGCGATGAGCCGATCGAGAATGACGAGCAGTTTCGCCATTTCTATATGCTCAAGCTGCACTTCGATCGGGTGATCTCGTTCCCGGCGGCGCTGACGCTGCGGCATGCGATAGATACGTCGAGCCCGCTCTTTGGCGAGACGCTGGAAACGCTTGCTGCGAGCGGGGCGCGCTTCGTCGCCTCAGTAAATGCGATCGAGACCGTGATCCCCGCGCCGGTGCAAACCCAGCGCGAATACTCGTGGCGCGACGTACGGTTCAACCAGCGCTTCGTCGACATGTACACCTTCCGCGAAGAAGGCCAGATCACGGCCGATTACGCGCGGCTCCACGAGACGGAGCCCTTCGCGCCTAACGAATGATTCCCGTGGGGCGCGACATCGCGATTTGCCTTCGTCGCGCAACGTTGCATCAGTGACGCGAATGACAGAAGCGGAGAAGGAGACGGTGCGGGCGAAGCCGGCCGAGATCGATGACGTAGAGGAGACGACCGGTCGCGAACGTGCGCTGCGCGTGTTCGGGCTCGCGGCGCTGCTGATCATCGCGACGCTCGTGGCATATCAGCAGGCCTGGCGAGCCGGGTTCATCTGGGATGACGACATGTACGTCACCACGAACCACCTTCTGACCGCGCCGGATGGATTGAAGAAGATCTGGTTCTCGCTCGAGTCGCCTTCGCAATACTTCCCGCTCGTCTACACCAGTTTCCGCTTTGAACACCTGCTCTGGGGGCTGAATCCGGTCGGTTATCACTGGGTCAACTTCCTCCTGCACGCCGCGAATGCGGTCTTACTCTGGCGGGTTCTTGCGAATCTGCGCATTCCCGGAGCATGGCTGGCTGCGGCGCTCTTTGCGCTTCATCCGGTGCAGGTGGAATCCGTCGCCTGGATCAGCGAGCGCAAGAACGTGCTCATGGCGTTCTTCTACCTCCTGGCTGTGCTTGCCTGGGTTAAGTTCGTAGC
>JBJMWV010000264.1:0-5203 GCA_045809985.1 Chthoniobacterales bacterium
ACGTAGACTTCGCACGCGGAGAGCTCGTAACGCCGCCGATCCATGATTCGCGCGACGCGCTCGAGAAGTTGCGCGCGATGCTCGACGCTGACGCGGCACCAATGCGCAAAAGCATCCTTCGCCGCCTTCACCGCTGTTTCCGCATCTGCGATGCTCGCTTCGCAAACGTTGCCCACGATCTCGCTTGGATTCGTTGGATTGACCGAAGGAATTGTCGCGCTGGTCGTCACCTTTTGGTTGTTGATCACGAGCGGATAAGTTTTGCCTAGCCGGCTGCGCACATCGCGCAGCGCGGCCTTCATTTTGCCCTGCGACTCCCGGTGAACGAAGTTCAGCAGCGGCGCGTTCGTATACGTGTCGCCCGGCGGTGTCTCGCGCGTGTTGACGTGACCGTTCCGCGACGGATCACTCGTTAGGGCATGCCGATCGATCTTATCCGCAACCTCCCGCGAGAACTCGACGGGGGGCAGATTCGTCTCAGAGCTGCGTCGGCTAACGAGTGTCTTCGGATCGCGCAGCAGCTCGTAAGTCGAAGCCTTGTCCGAGAACTTCGCTTTCAGGAAACCTTCGTTCGACGTGTTCTCGAGCAAACGCCTAACGAGATATGCCATGCCCGGCAGCAACTCGCCGACCGGCGAATACTCACGCACCCGATAACCCATCTCGACCAGCGCGCGCTTGATCGGACCGGCCATCCCGTAGAGCAGCTGAAATTCAATGCGGCTCTTATCGATGCCCTTCTCATGCGCGAGCGCCATTGCGTGCGCGATGCTGCGCACGTTGTGTGAACCAAACGCTGACGTGACGATGTCTTCGTTCTCGAGCAACACGCGTGTGCAGACTTCGTAGTTCAAGTCGCTCTCCGGCTTCTGCTGCCAGACCGGAACCGGCCAGCCGTTCTGCGCTGATTTGATCCGCTCGTAGTCCCAGTACGCGCCTTTCACCAGACGCACGGTGAAGCGCGTGCCGCGCTGCCGTCCCCACGCAATCAGGTCGCGCAGGTCCTCCTCGGCATCGCGCAGATACGCCTGGATCACGATGCCGGCGTGCGGCCAATTCCGGAACTCGTCTTCGGTGAAGAGCCGCTTGAAGAGCTCAAGCGTCGCGTTCTTATGCGCGTAGCTCTCCATGTCGAAATTCACGAAGGCGCCGAGCTCTTTCGCATGGCGCAGAATCGGCCGCAGCTTCGGCGCGAGATGCGCGATCGCGTCTTCCGGATCAGCCGGATTCATCTGCGAATAGAGCGCGGAGATTTTGACCGAAACGTTCACGACCGGGAACAGCTCGGCGTTCTGGCCTAACGGATCGGTCCAGCCGCGCGTTTCCGCGGCGAGTCCCTCGAGCAACTGCAGACAACGCGTGCCGTATTCGTTCGCTTCCTCTTCGCTCACGACCGCTTCGCCTAACAAGTCGACGGTAAATCCAATGCGCTGCTTCCGTTTCTTACGCAGCGTCTTCATCACGTCCTGCGAATTGCGCCCAGCGATAAACTGCCGCGCCATCCCCGAGACGTTCCAGCGCATGAACGGTCCCGCGATGAACGGGAAGATGTGCGACAAGCGAATCGCCGGTTTCAACATCGGCGCGAAACCGTTCTGCAGACCGCTCAGGTATTCATCGAAATGCTGCACGATGTCAGTCGGGCGATGGATGGTCGCGAGCACGTCGACGAAGCGGAACATCTGCACCTTAAAGGCCTCGTCCTTCATCGAGAGCGCCATCATCCGCTGGTAAAATCCGGACTTGCTGAAGATCGATTCGGGATGTCGATCGACCAGCTCGAAAATCTGCTCGCCGCGCGCCTCGGTTTCTATCTGCAGAGCACTCATGGCGCGAGCCTACTGCGAGCGAGGCGGTTCGGCAAAGCCGCGCCCGGCGCGCCAGAATGGACACGTTAGCCGCGCGATGCGCCGAAATTATTTCCGCAAAAGTTGTCGTCAGACACGCCCGCAGAAAACCTCGCGTCCGAAGTCTTAGTTGAAAGGGCGTTCACGAATGAAAATCCAAGAACAAGCGGACGAAAAGGGCGCGGCCGGTTACATTTTTCTGTGGCTACTCGGAGTTCCGATTCCGATCCTGCTCCTCTTTTTTCTTCTGCGTGGTTGCACATAGAGGTTAGGGAACAGTAGAGGCGATTCGCCTGGCGCGGTCTCGTGCGTAGGAGCTTCGAGGTTGTCGCCAGGCGATCTTCTGTACACAGACGACGCGCGTGCTATTTTCCGCGATGACGCACCGGCACGACTTCGCGAGCGACAACACGGCAGGGATTTCCCCGGAGGCGTGGCGCGCACTTGAAGAAGCCAACGCGGACACTGACCAGTCTTACGGCGGCGATCGCTGGACGGAGCGTCTGCGCGATTTGTTGCGCGAGATTTTCGAGACCGACTGCGAGGTCTTCATGGTCTTCAACGGCACGGCCGCGAACTCGCTTGCGCTCGCGCAGCTTTGTCAGCCGTTTCACGCGATCGTTTGTCACGAGCGCGCTCACATTTACACGGATGAATGCGCCGCACCGGAGTTCATGTCGGGCGGCGCGAAGCTGCTCACCGTTGCGGGTGCGAATGGCAAGCTGAATCTCGCCACGGTCGAAGAAACGCTCGCGAAATATTGCGACGTGCATTCATCGAAGCCGCACGTGATCAGCGTCACGAATTCGACAGAATGCGGGACGGTTTACACGCGCGATGAACTGGCGCGCGTGGCCGAGCTTGCGCGCAGCCGCGACTTGCGTTTGCACATGGACGGTGCGCGTTTCGCGAACGCGATCGCCTCGTTAGGCTGCGCGCCGAAAGAGATCACATGGCAGCTCGGGTTTGATGTCCTTTGCTTCGGTGGAACGAAGAACGGCACCGGCGCGGGCGAAGTCGTCATCTTCTTCAACAAGGCGCTCGCGGAAGAGTTCGACTACCGCGTGAAGCAGGCGGCGCAGCTTGCTTCGAAGATGCGTTTTCTGAGCGCGCCGTGGTGCGGCCTGCTGCAGGACGGCGCGTGGCTCCGCCATGCGCAACACGCGAACAGATCAGCCGGATTGCTCTCGCGGAAGTTGCGCGACGCGATTGGAGTCGAGCCGGTCTTTCCGCGCGAGGCGAGCGCACTGTTCGTTAGGCTACCGGAGCAAGTCGTTGCTGCCATGCATGCGCGCGGCTGGCACTTCCACGCCTTCTTCGAACCGGATCTTTATCGGCTGATGTGTTCGTGGGCGACGACGGAACAGCAGATCGACCAACTGGTCGCTGATTTGAAAGCTGCGCAGCGGGTGTAGAAATACACATGCGCGCATTCGTCGTTTCACTTCTTCTCGCTGGATCAATCGCCGCCGCGGAAAAGCCTAACGAGTCCAAAACGAATCCGCAGATCGCCGAGGTGGTGAAGGAAATCTCGGCGAAGAACATCGAGGCGATCGATCGCAAGCTGGTCAGCTTCGGGACGCGTCACACGTTGTCGGACGCGACGAGCGAAACGCGCGGCATCGGTGCAGCGCGGCGCTGGATTCAATCTGAGTTCGAGCGCTACAGCAAAGAATCCGGCGGGCGTTTGCAGGTGACGATGGATGAGTTCACGCAGCCTCCAGCGCCGCCGCGCGTTTTGCAGCCGGCGCAGCTCGTCAACGTCGTCGCGACCTTGCCCGGAACGCAGGCGGAATCCAGCGACCGCATCTACGTCGTCAGCGGTCACTACGACTCACGCGTGACGGATATCATGAACGCAACCTCCGATGCGCCCGGCGCCAACGACGATGGTTCCGGCGTCTCCGCAGTGATGGAGATGGCGCGCGTCATGGCAAAGTACAAATGGGACGCGACGATCGTCTTCATGGCCGTGCCCGGAGAAGAGCAGGGGCTGCTCGGCGCGACCCATTGGGCGCAGATGGCGAAGGAGAAAAACTGGAACATCGCGGGCATGCTCGATAACGACATCATCGGCAGTTCGCATGCGGATGACGGCACAGTCGACAACAAGCACGTCCGCCTCTTCGCGGAAGGCGTGCCGTCGGTGAAAGGCGAAATGCCCGAAGCGTTGCGCACGCTGGTGCAGACCGGCGGCGAAAACGACAGCACGTCGCGCGAACTGGCGCGCTTCATCAAAATGCAGGAGCGCTACCTCCCCGGTTTCACGGTCAACATCGTCTATCGACGCGATCGCTACCTGCGCGGCGGCGATCATTCACCGTTTCTTGATGCAGGCTTTCCGGCGGTCCGTTTCACTGAGCCTAACGAGGACTTCCGTCATCAGCATCAGGATCTGCGCGAGGAGAATGGCGTGAAGTACGGCGACCTGCCGGAGTTCTGCGACTTCGATTACATCGCGCAGGTCGCGCGAGTGAATGCAGCCGCGCTCGGTGCGCTCGCCTCCGCGCCGGCGACACCGCAGGACGTGAAAGTGCAGACGAAAGAGCTGACCAACAGCACGACCTTGCAGTGGAAGGCGAACAACGAGCCGGATCTCGCCGGTTATCAAATCGTGTGGCGCGACACGACTGCGCCATTTTGGGAACACAGCGAATCCGTCGGCAACGTGACGCAATACACGTTTCCGAAACTATCGAAAGACAACGTGCTCTTCGGCGTCTGCGCGGTCGACAAAGATGGCAACGTCAGTCCGGCAGTTTATCCGACGCCGTTGCGTTAGCGCGGGCAACCAACTCTGGGCGGTGGTGTTCACGCGATGGTGATTGCTGCTCGCCTTCGCGAAATAATCCGCTAGAAGATGGCCCCGATGCTTCGCGCTGCGTCGTTCGTCATTCTCGCAGGAGTCGTCGTCGCCGGTTGTACGGCGACAAAAAAAGCGGCCGTCACCACATTTCATGTGATCGACGCGCCGGCGAATTATGTGCGGCACAAAATCGACGAGCCGCAGACAACGACGACGACCACGACGACCGCGTCGGATGTTAGCAATCCCGGCTATGCAGTAAATCAACCGCCGCCGCAGGTCACGACGCAGCATCATGCCGCGACGACAGCGGTTCCTTCGCCGTCAGAAGGTCCGCGCAAAGTCCCACCTGGCCCGAGCCCGCACGCAGCCGCGACTCAGGCTTCCCAATTTCCTGTCGCCCGATCGGTGCCGGGCAGACCTGGATATGTCTACAGCATCGACCCGAATGGAGGGATCATTGACGTAACCGGCTACAAGTCCGGCGATAAAGCGAAAGATCCGTACACCAAACAGAACTTCATCGTACCCTAGTCCGGCCAGCCGATCG
>JBJMWV010000265.1:0-11051 GCA_045809985.1 Chthoniobacterales bacterium
AGATGAACGCTGCTTGGTTTCGCCGCACGGAACGCGGGACGTTCGCCGGCATTTTCGGTTTCATGATTCAACTGGGGCAATTCGCGATTAACAATCTCGCGCCCGTGATCCTCGCTGGTTTCGCAGTCGGCACGTTCGTGATCGCGAAAGGCGACTGGCATTGGCTCTTTCGCATCCCGCCGCTCATCGTCGCGGTCGTCGCCGTGTTGCTCATCATCTTCGTGAAGGAGACACCCGAAGAAGCCGGTTACCATGGCGTCGTCGAGACGGACGAGAGCGGGAACGCAAGCAGCCGCGTGAGTATCCGTGAATCTTTCACGACCATCTTCACGCATCCGTTGATTTGGTTTTACGCGGTCGCGTATGGCTGCACCGGCGCAGTGAGGAATAGCTCGGATCAGCTGATGATTCTCTACTTCCATGATCAGTTGAAGTTGAACCTGGAGGAGAAGCCGGCAGCGGTGCTGTGGACCGTGAACCTGATGCCGCTGGTCGCGGTGCTCGGCTCGTTCGGCGCCGGTATTGTTTCCGACAAGTTCTTCAAGGGACGCCGTTCGCCCGTTGCGATGACGCTCTACTTCGTAGAGTCCGCGGTGATCATCATCGCAGCATTCGTCATCGCGTCGGGCGTGGTCGGCCCGACACCGGTCGGCATCTTCATCGGTTGCATGTTTCTCGTGCTCGTCGCGTTAACGGCCAACTCGACGCACGCGATCGTCGGTGCGGCGGCTCCAATGGATATCGGCGGGCGAAAGATGGCGGGCTTCGCATCCGGAGTCGTCGATTCGTTTCAATATTACGGCACCGCGATCGCGCTCCCTTTCACCGGCTGGTTGATCGATCGCTACGGCTGGGCCGTATGGTACCCGACGATGGCTGGCTTTGGTGCGATCGGCGGTTGCTCGATGTTATTTGTGATGCGGAAGCAGCGCCGCATGGCTGCGGCTGGAGATGTGCGTGCGCAAGCTCGTTAGGCGAACAGATCCAACTGCTCGTTAGGCCGGCGAAAGGCGGCGGTCGAAAGCTCGCCGCGGCGGTTGCCGATTCCTGCGCGACGCTTCGCGACTTCGAACATCATCTCGATCTGTTTCGCGAAAACACCTTCGCCGGTTTGGCGTACGCTCCAGCGCGAATCGTAGACTTTGTCCGTGCCGCGGCCGTGCATGTGCCGCACGCGTCCGAGAACCTTCTCCTTCCGATCAGGAAAGTGTTCGTCGAGCCAGCGCTCGAAGACTGGCGCGACCGACCACGGCAAGCGCAGCACGACGTAACCGGCTGATTGCGCGCCGGCTTTCCCGCACGCTTCGAGAATTGCCGGCACCTCGTGATCGTTAATTCCTGGAATGATCGGCGCGACCATCACACCAACGGGAATCCGCGCGGCGTGCAGTTCCGCGACAGCATCGAGTCGCGCCTGTGGTGGTGAAGTACGTGGCTCGAGGATGCGCTGCAGGTTTCGATCGAGTGACGTGATCGAAATGTTCACCGAAGCGGCGTTGTGCGCGGCGAGTTCTTGCAGCACGTCGATGTCGCGAGTGACCAGCCGGTTCTTCGTCAGCATCGAGACGGGGTTGCGGAATTTCGCCAGTACCTCGAGACAGCCGCGCGTGATCCTCAGCTTTCGCTCGATCGGCTGATAACAATCCGTCACGCCGCTCATCACGACCGTCTGCGGTTTCCATTTCGGCGATGACAACTCGGCTTCGAGCAGCCGTGGCGCGTCTTCCTTCACCATGATGCGGCTTTCGAAATCGAGACCAGCGGAGAGCCCGAGATACTCGTGCGTCGGGCGCGCAAAGCAGTAGGCGCAGCCGTGCTCGCAACCGCGGTAAGGATTGATGCTCCGCTCGAAGCAGACATCCGGGCTGTTGTTGCTCGCGATGATTGTCTTGGTCGCGTCTCGCAGGTATTGCGTTCGCCGCGCTGGCCGCTCGTCTTCTTCGCCGGGTTCAACCGGATCCAGTTCGATGTGGAACTTCTCAAAACGGTTCGCGGGATTTCCGTTCGCGCCGCGCCCCCTCTGAACGTCCTGGCCTTCAGCGACGACGTATTCCTTCCACGCGGCCGCCGCAGCACGCGACTGCTCAGCACTGCGCCGCGCATTTTTCGCCGCCGCTTCCCCTTTTTGCGCCCGATGCATCACACATGTTCACTCGAACATGTGTGATTGTCCAGCTACTCGTAACGCAGCGCTTTCACCGGATCGAGACGGGCCGCGAAGTACGCCGGAATCAGCGCCGCGACCGAGCAGATGATGAAAGCAATGATGCAAATTTTCGCAACGTCCGCGGGAATCACTTCAGCGGGAATTTGCGCGAACTGATAGATCTGCCGCGGGAAAACTTCGATACCAAACGTGCTCGAGAGCCAGTGGCTGAATTCGTTCCGGTAGCGCAGAAACAGCATGCCTAGTCCGAGTCCGGTCAGTGTTCCGAAGATCCCGACGACGATCCCCTGCCCCAAAAACACGAGCACGATCTGACTCACGTTCGCGCCGATCGCCTTGATGATTCCGATCTCGCGCCGCTTCTGCACGGTGACCGTGATCAAGGTGCTCATGATTCCGAACGCCGCGACGATCACGATGAAGAAGCAGATGAAATACATCACCGTCCGCTCGAGTCGCACCGCCTCGAAGTACTGGCTGTTCATGTCGATCCAGGTTTGCGCGTACTGCGGCGGCTTCAGGAATTTATTGATCTCCTGTTTGATGCTATCCGCCGCATACGGATCAACGCAGCGAACCGTAATGCCGTGCAGAGCGTCCTCGAGTCCATAGAGTTCCTGGCCGACGTTGACTGGCACGAGAACGAACTCGGAGTCGTGGATGTAATGGCCGGTCTCGAATATGCCGGTGACGGTCAGTTCTTTCGGCAACACGACCGTGCGTAGTTGCTCAACCGCCTCCTGTTCCTCTTCCTTGTTCTCCGACTCGAGCTTCTTCAGCCCGTCCATGATCTGGTTGAGATTGCCCGGCGAATAAACCGTGAGCTTATCGCCGACATGGATGTCGAGTTTGCGCGCCAACTCGATCCCGAGCACTGCGTTGTCGCCGTTCAGATCGAGGCTGCCCTGCGTGATGAACTTCCGCAGCGGGATGACCTTCTCTTCCTCTTCGGGATCAATCCCGCGAATCAGCGGCGCAAGTCGGCGGTCCTCGAATTGCACGATCACCGGACCCTGCACATACGGCGCGGTCGCAACGACACCAGGCGTGTTGCGGATTTTCACGGTGAGATCGCGCCAGTCATCCAGCACCGCCTGCGTCGAGACGAGAATGTGCGCGTCGAAATCGATCACCTTCTGCCGCAGCTCGCGGTCGAACCCGGTCATGACCGCGATCACGAGAATCAGAACCGTCACCCCGAGCGTCACGCCGAGGATCGAGATCAGCGTGATGATCGAGAGAAAGGTGCGCTTCGGTTTGAGATAGCGCAGCGCGAGGAAAAAGCTGAACGGCAGTTTCAAGTCGCGCTTACCGTCCGCAGAAACACTCGCCGCGCCAGCGCGAATCAGGCTTCGATCGCGTGCGCCTTCAGCTCTTCCAGACTAACGAATTCAAGCGCCGATGAGTGCGTAGCCTCCAGGTCGATCTTCGCGCCGCGTCCGCGTTCCATCGCCGCTTTCCAGCGGGTCACGCAGACGCACCATTTATCGCCCGGCTTCAATCCGGGAAAGCCATACTCCGGATGTGGCGTGAGCAGGTCGTTGCCATCGAGGACGGAGAAATCGAGAAAGTCCCGATCCACGCGAACACAGACGGTATGAAGCCCGACATCTTCGGGCCCAGTGCGGCAGAATCCATCACGGTAGAAGCCAGTCAGCGGATCGCGACAGCAGCAGCGTAACTCGGTTCCGAGAACATTCGTCGGCATCGTAAATCATCGCTTCGAAGGAGCGACCGCCTACGCTGATGCGATTCAGCGGTTGTGCAACCGAACAAGATGGTCGCATTCTGGCTTTCTCCCGCCGCCGGTGCGGGGGAGTTTTTCGAAGGCCTGATCAAAGAACTCGCCGAGCGTTACGACGCGCCGCGCTTCGAGCCGCATGTCACTTTGGCCGGTGGCGACATTGATCCAGAACGCGCGATCGAGGTCCTGCGAAATCTATCCATCCGCGAATCGATCGAACTCGAAGTCACCGGCATACAGTTCTCCGAGAAATATACAAAGACCCTGTTCGTGCAGTTTCGCTCCACGCCGCAGATCGAGGCGCTCAGTGCCGAGCTGCAGAAAGCGAACGGGAGCGACTACGAACTGAATCCGCATCTCAGTTTGCTCTACAAAGACATGCCGCAAGACACCAAAGCCGAAGCGGCAAAGGCGATCAGCTTGCCCTTCAAAACCGTGAGCTTCGAATCCGTGAAAGCCGTTCTGACTCCGTCACCGATCCGCGGCCCGGAGGACATCACCGTCTGGCGGACGGTCGGTTCGCGCCGACTCGATACAGCGCCGGAATGAGGACAAAGATTTTCGGGGAGCACGACGCGGCGACGATCAAACAGATCGAGACCTGCCTCGCCGCAGGCGGAGAACGCGCCGTTCTTTGCGCTGATGGACACAAAGGCTACGCACAACCGATCGGCGGCGTCGTTGCTTATCGCGACAAGATCTCGCTCTCCGGCGTCGGCTTCGACATCGCCTGCGGCAATCTCGCTATTCTGACGGATGCGACGCGCGGCCAAGTCGTACCCGCAATGCAGACGATCATGGACGACGTGGTGCGCGACATCTCATTCGGCGTCGGGCGGACGAGCAAGACGCGAATCGATCACGAGCTGTTTGACGATCCTGCCTGGAAACTGAAGCCGATCGCGGAGCTGAAGAAGACGGCGGCGGAACAGCTGGGCACAGTCGGCGGCGGAAATCATTACGTCGACATCTTCGCGGACGAACAAGACCGCATCTGGGTCGGCGTGCACTTTGGTTCGCGCGGGCTAGGCCACAAAACCGCCACGCATTTCCTACGCGCCGCCGGCGGTCGCGATGGCATGGATGTTCCGCCCACGGTTGTCGCGGAAAACTCCGAGATCGGCCGCGGTTATCTCGCCGCAATGGAACTCGCTGGTCGTTACGCCTACGCCGGCCGCGAAGCCGTCGCGCGCCACGTTGTCCGCGGCATCCTGCGCGCGAACACGCTCGAGGAAGTGCACAACCATCACAACTTCGCCTGGCGCGAGAAGCATGGCAGCGAGCGCTACTGGGTCGTCCGCAAAGGCGCGACGCCTGCGTTTCCGGGCCAACGCGGATTCGTCGGCGGCAGCATGGGCGATGATGCGGTCATCATCGAAGGCATCGATTCACCCGATGCGCGTGACGCGCTTTACTCCACCGTGCACGGCGCCGGGCGGATCATGTCCCGCACACAGGCAAAGGGAAAATTCGAGAAGGTGAACGGGAAACGCATTCGCCGAGAAGGACTCGTTAGGCACGACGACATGCAGAAGTGGGTCCGCGAGAAAGGCGTCGTGCTGCGAGGCGGCGATGTCGATGAAGCACCGCAAGCTTACCGGCGTTTACCGGATGTACTGGCCGCGCACGCCGGCACGATTCGCATCCTCCACATCCTGCGTCCGCTCGGCGTGGCGATGGCGGGCAAAGACATCGTCGATCCCTACAAGGACTAACAACGCGCCCGTCATCTCTAGCGGAGCGCAGCGCAGTCGAGAGACGCCGTGGCAGTGTCACTCGTTAGGCCGCGGGGTCCCTCGACGTCGCTCGGGATGACCGTCAGCTAGATCTCAAAGAGATAAAACGGCTGCTTCTCCGGCGCAGCTTTTCGCAGAAGCGGCGCGGAAACGTTGAACACCGGAATGCCAGTCGTGGTTTGCCCTTCGCCGGTGCCGCCGTGAGCGTGGCCGTGAAACACTGCGCTGACGCGGAAGCGATCGATTGGCTCCTCGAGTCGCGTTGAGCCGAGAAACGGGAAGATTTCGGGTGGTTCGCCTTCGACCGTTGCGCGAATCGGCGCGTAATGCAGGAGTACGATGCGCCGCTCGCTTTGCAGTTGCCCGAGCGCCTGCTCGAGCCGCAGCGCGTGATCGATCGCTTCCTGCACGAAGGACTTGATCAGCGGCTCGCCCCACGCATTCAGCATTCGTCGGCCGAAGCCGCCGCCGAATCCGCAGACTCCCGCAAAACCAACGCCGTCGATCGCGCACGATTCGCCGTCCAGCATGCTCACGCCGGCGTCGTCCATCACCTTGCGCACTGCTTCGGGATGACCTGATTCGAAATCGTGATTGCCGAGCACGGCGAGGACCGGAATCCGGACATGCGCGCGAATGTCACCCGCCAGCAGCTCTGCTTCCTCCGGCAGGCCGTAATCGGTCAGGTCGCCGCAAATGAGAAGGACATCGGCCTCACGCGAAACCTGCGCGAAGAGCTCCTGCATCTTGCCCTTCGAATGCTTGCCGTAATGAATATCGGCAGTTGCTGCGATGCGCACGCTATTGAAAACGGACTGACCTGGTGCCGCGGACGCGTCCGGAGCGTCGTGCGACTGCGTAGGTTACGTGATGAGCGCGACCGCGACGCTGCCGAACACGACGGAGGAATTCTATCGCCGCACGATCGAGACACTGCGCGAAGCGGAGATTCCGTTCATGGTCGCGGGGGCGTACGCGTTCGGCGTTTACACTGGCATAACGCGACACACAAAGGATCTCGATTTTTTCCTGCGACCCAGCGATGTGGAATGCGCGCTCGAGCACTTCCGAAGTGATGGTTTTGAAACTGAGCGCACGTTTCCGCATTGGCTCGCGAAAGTGAAATGCGGCGAGGATTGCCTCGACCTCATCTATCGCGCAGGCAACGGCCGCTGCGAAATCGATGACTCCTGGTTCGAACGTGCGCGCGAAGACGAAGTCCTCGGCTGCCGCGCGTTTCTCTGTGCGCCGGAAGACATGCTCTGGATGAAGTCCTACATCATGGAGCGCGAACGCTTCGACGGCGCGGACGTCGTGCATCTCATCCAAAGCTGCGCGGAGCGGCTGGATTGGGGACATCTCGTTAGGCGGTTCGATCGCGACTGGCGCGTGCTCCTCAGTCATCTCGTGTTGTTCGGCTACATCTACCCGGCCGAAAGGCATCGCATTCCTGCCTCCACGATGAGCGAACTGCTGCAGTGGGCGCAGGAGGAAACGACGACCTCCGCGCCTAACGAACGAATTTGTCGCGGCACTCTGCTCTCGCGCGAGCAATACCTGCCCGATGTGCAGGAGCGCGGCTACTCCGATGCGCGGCTCGATCCGGAATCGCACATGTCCGAAGAAGACATCGCACTCTGGACTGCGGCGATTGAATCGAAAGAGTAGCCAAACGACAGTCGCACGATGAGCGACATCGTTGGCATCGATCTCGGCACGACGAACTCGCTGATCGGCGTGATGGAAGCCGGCTTCCCGCTCCTGCTGGCGGATGCGGACGGACAGCGCCTGACGCCGTCGGTGGTTTACTTTCGCGAAAGTGCGGAGCCGCGCGTTGGTCGCACCGCTGCGCGGATGCGTGCCGTTCGGCCGCACGAGACGATATCTTCGATTAAACGGCACATGGGGACGCAGCGGCGGTTTTGCGGCCAGACTCCAGAAGAGATTTCCGCCCTGATTCTGCAGAAGCTGAAGGCCGATGCAGAAGCTGCGCTTGGTCGCGAGGTCTCCCGCGCCGTCATCACGGTGCCTGCGTATTTCAATGACGCACAGCGCAACGCGACGAAACGCGCGGGCGAACTCGCGGGGTTCAGTGTGGAACGGATCGTCAACGAGCCAACTGCCGCCGCGCTCGCCTATGGCCTGGACAAGCTGAAGAGCCGGGCCAGGATCGCGGTCTACGATCTGGGCGGCGGGACGTTCGATGTCTCGATTCTCGAGCTGAACAACGGCGTCTTCGAAGTCTTGGCGACCAATGGCAACACGCAGCTTGGCGGTGACGACATCGACGCGAAATTTCTCGAGAAGTATTCGCCGCTTGAATGCACGGCCGAACAACGCGCCGTTCTGCGCGATGCGCTGATCGAGGCAAAACATCGCCTGTCGATTGAAGAAGAGGTTTCAGTCGACCTGCCGTTTTTCGATGGCCAGCAGAGCCTCGCGTTTCGCCTTACGAGAGCTGACCTCGAAGTGCTCAGCCGCCCGATCGTCGAAAAGACGCGTGCACATTGCCTTCGCGCGCTCGCGGACGCGAAGCTGCAGGCGAGCGATTTGGACGACGTGATTCTGGTCGGTGGCGTGACCCGGATGCCGCTCGTCCGACGAACTGCCGGAGAGATTTTTGGACGTGAGCCGAACGTCTCGCAGAATCCGGATGAAGCGGTCGCGCTCGGGGCGACGATTCAGGCCGGCATCCTCTCCGGCGCGGTGCGCGACGTTGTTCTGCTTGATGTCACTCCGCTCTCGTTAGGCATCGAGACATTTGGCGGGTTGATGGACGTGATCATCCCGCGCAACTCGACCATACCGATCAAGGCCGGCGAGATGTTTACAACGGCGGTGAACAACCAGCGCTCGATGCGGATCAAGGTTCTGCAAGGCGAGCGCGAGATGGCGCGCGACAACTGGTCGCTAGGCGAATTCGAGCTCGAGTTCGAGGCTGCGCCGAAAGGTCTGGCGCGGGTCGGTGTGCAATTCGAGATCGACTCGAACGGCATCCTGCACGTCCTGGCGCGCGACACGAAAACCCGGCGCGAGAAGGTCGTCGAAATCAACAGCGCGGTCGATGTCTCGGATGAAGCCGTCGAGGCGATGATCGCGGATTCGCTCGATCACGCTTTCGAGGACATGTCGGAGCGCGTCTGGACGGAAGCGAAGTTGAAAGCAGAGGAGATGCTCAGCGCCGTCGACACTGCGTTTCGCACGCTTGGCGATGAAGTTGGCGCGGATGAGAGATTGCGCGTCGGGCAGTTAGTTGCCGAAACGCGCGCGGCGTTGGAATCCGGCGAAGCGCAGCGGCTCAAACGCGCAACGGCCGAGCTCGACAAAGCGACCGAGCCGATCGCAGCGACTCTCGTCGAGCGGGCTATCGCGAAGGCGTAGCCGCCGGTTGCGGCGGAGCTGTCGGGACGGGCGGCGGCGGCGGTATCGGTTTCGGCGCGGGAGCGTTTAACTTGGCGAGCGCTTCATCGAGCAGCTTCTTTTCTTCCACATAGAGCGGACCGCGTTGCGCAGCATCGACGTACTGCTGCGCGGCTTCCGGCTCGTTGTTGTCGAGCAGCAACACCGCCATAAACACCGCCGCATGCGGATCGAGCAACTCCTCGTTAGGCAATTTGCGCAGGATCTCGATCCCTTCGGCGGTGCGGCCGATCGTGTAGAGCGTAAACGCGTAAGTCACGGCGCAGTTCAAATCCGTCGGGGCGGCGTCGTAGGCTTCCTTCGCAGCGCGCTGAGCATCTTCGGTGTTGGGCGCGAGGAGCAAGGCGAGCCGAGCATAGTTCGCGGTCAGGGTTGTCTCGCGCGGCGAGCTGTCGTGCAATTGCTTTGCGATCTGGAGTAGCTCCGGCAGTTCGTTCGCCGCGCGAGTGATGCGAAAGAGGGCATCGAGGGCTTCGCGGCGCATCGGCGGAAATTTCGCCAGACGCTTCCAAACCGCCTTCGCTTCACTCGTTAGGCCCCAGCGCACCGCGAGACGGGCGAGCGTTGCCTCATCATCCGGATGATCGAGCGTCAGCTTGTCGGCCGAACTCCAGAGCGAATCGAATTCCGCGTCGGCCCCGGACTGCCGCGCGTTCTTTGCCGCGAACGCCTGGTAAGCCATTCGGAGAAACTCCGAGTTTCCCCACGTGCCGCTGCGGGTCCAGCGCTTCAGGCGCGACCAGTTCTTTTGTTCGGCGAGCGCTTCCGCAATTGCGACCGATGGCGGCGGAATGCTGGTGACTTCGGCCGGCAATTTCTCGGTCCATTTCAGCGCTTCCGCCGCGAGACCGTTCCGGTTCAACCATTCGACTAACGATGCAACGTCGTCGGGATTGCGCGCCGCGACGGGCTTCACTTTTTCGAGCAGCGCGGTGAATTTTTTCTCGTCGAGCTTGCGGTAGAAACCGAGGCAAAGGAGCAGGTCGCCGAACGTAACCTGCTGCGTCATCTGCAGGTCCTGCGCGAGATGATCCGCGCGTTCGAGATCGCTGCGCTGGATCGCGTCGCTGAGAAGCGCGCGAATCGAACCGGCGCGGAAACCCTGCACTTTGCTCAGGCGTTCGAGCGTCTCGCGTGCGTTGTCGTATTTCTCCGGATCAGGCGAACGGATCTGCAGCACCGCGAGATTAAACTGATACAGATCATTCGCGGATTCCTTTTGTACTGCGGCGGCGAAGTGCTCCTCAACGGCGCCCTCATTTCCCTGCGCACGCGCCAGCCAGCCGGCGACGACGTGATAGGCGGCTTTATCACGATCAGCGGGTGCGACGTTATCGAGCGCACGCGCCGCGACATCGATTTGCCCGAAGCGCAGCGCAGCGGAAGCGAGATTCAATTGCGCATCGAGATTGCCGCGCAGAATCCGTGCGATCTGCGCGCGGTAAGCCACGGTCTCAGGCCGGTTTTGTTTTTCGGTGGCGTCGGCGAGGATCTGAAACGCAGCGAGCGAGTCAGGATGAATCTGCAACATCTGCTGCGCGGCGAGCGTAGCACTGCTGAAATCGCCATTCTGCATCATAACGGAGGCGCGCTTGAGCAGACGCGACTCGCGCCAGCTCGTGTAGGCGCGCGGCGCATAAGTGGAGAACATCCAGCCGAGGGCGAGACCGACGACCGCGGCGGCCGCATAAATGCCGACGCGGCTTCGCGAACGGGTGCGGTGTTGCGCATGGCGACGCCGGCGCCGAACCCGTTTTACCTCCGTTGCCATCGCGGGTCTTTATCCGTGCGCGCGGTGGAGTTTGCAACTTCGTGCGCCGCACGCGGTGTTTCGAGCAAAGTCGCTCGATACTGCAACGAGGTCGCTCGACGTCGTCAGTGCGCGCGGGAGTAGGCGATCTCTTCCTGTTCCGCTGCGCGAACAACCGGGACGTCTTCGATTTGCTCTTCCACCTGCTCGCGCAAACGCTGGCCCCACACGTAG
>JBJMWV010000266.1:0-3984 GCA_045809985.1 Chthoniobacterales bacterium
ATCGTCTTGCCGTAGACATCTTTGCCGAGCGCGATCGGCAGTTTCGATTTTGTGTCCGTCCAATCCGACGACTGCATCAGCTCGCGCAGCGTGACCTTCACTTTCCGGCTGTTGGCTAATTCAATGCCGACGGTGTCCTTGCCCGGAATCGGCGCGAGGATGTTGATGCGCTCCGCTCGCGTTGCGCGGGCGAGATCGCGCTCAAGTGAGACGATCTTGTCCACGCGCACGCCTTTTGCCGGATAAACTTCGTAGCGAGTGATCGTCGGACCTTTCGTGATGTCGCCGGCTGCAACTGCGATTCCGAACTGTCCGAGCGTGTCGATTAACGTTTGCTGAATCTGCTCGAGCTCGGCGGGATCAGCCGCAACGCGGCCTTCGACATCGTGCTCGTCTAACAAGTCCAAGCCAGGCAGCTCGTAGTTCTCCGCGCCCTGCCATTTTGCACTCGTTAGGCCATCGAGGGATTTGGCCGAGCCCTTCTCTTTCGCGCGAACTTCTGCGAGTGAAGGCTTCTTGCGCGGCGGCTCGTCAGGCAGCGCAGTCGTATCGACCACTTTCGGCTTCGGACGATTCACCAGTTCCTCCGCCAGAACCGAAGCCGTCGCTGCTTCCGGAACAGGCGCGCCGAGTTTCTTCAGGCGCTTCTCGACGACGCGCTGCTGCTTCTCCTTGTCCTTCTTCTCCAGCTCCAGTCGCGTCTTCCAATCGGCCGTGCGCAAACGCCGTGCGCGTTGCGCCTCGCTGAACTTACGGATGCCGTCACGAATTCCGGTGACCGTTTGCCGCACGATGTGAATCGGCCGCAGTCCCGTCATGAGGATGATGCTGGTGACGTAAACGCCTGTCAGAAGAATGACCGAGCCAACGCGGCCCATCACCGCCTGGAGAAAGCGGCCACCAAAGTAAAAGCCCATCCAGCCGCCTGGTCCCTGGATATTGAACGCTGAAGGCCAATCGCGCAGAAACCATCTCTGCAGATGGAGCAAACACGCGCCGGAGACGATGAAGAGCGCGATCCATCCTGCGCGTTTCGAGACACGCAGTTGGGGATGGAAAAGTTTCGCAGCGCCGAAGCCGAGCAAAACAACAGCCAGGAAATAGGACGCCGCGCCAACCATGAAGTAGCAGAAACCGGCGATGATCGCGCCCGCCGGGCCGATGAAGTTCTGCGTCGGCAGAGCGCGTGACGAAACTTTGCTGAACCAGAAGGACGCGGGAACGTCCTGCGGATTGTAGGAAATGAGGGCGAGGAAAAGCAGCGTGCCGACTCCGAGGAGAATCAGCGCAAAGACTTCATTCCATGCTGTGTTTTTCGCGGGCCGCGCCACTTACGCTCCATTGTAAGTCGCGAGGCGCTGCTTTCAATTTCATTCGCGTCCAAGACGTTCGCGCAGCCGCTCTTTACGCTTGTTTCGATTCAAACGAGATGAAGACTGTCGCCGCAATGCACTCATTTTCCTTCCGCAAAATGGCGGTCAGCGGAGCCGCGCTTGCGCTGATTTGCTTCTGTTCCTGCGAGCGCCATCACGCCAGTGAACTCCCGCCCGAAGGCGAGCATGTGAAATCCGAAGCGGCGGCGAAGGAAGCACCGAACGATGCGGCGCACAGCCATGCAATTTCCGACCAGCAGCAGAAGTCGACCACTGCGCTGACCCCATCGCCATCACCGACAGCCGCGAATTTCTTCCCTTCCGCTACGCCCCACTAGTTCGGATCGCCTAACGAGAGCTTCCGCCATGGCCCAGCACGGATACGCGACCACGCCGCCGAACATCAGCACGATGCCGCCGGCGGTGCCGTACATCATCGGCAACGAAGGCGCGGAGCGGTTCAGCTTCTACGGGATGCGGACCATCCTGGTTGGGTTCATGACGTCATTCATGCTGAACAAATCCGGCATTCTGGAAGGGATGCCGGAGAACGAAGCGCAAGGCTGGTTCCACCAGTTCGTCTCGTCGGTTTACTGGATGCCGTTCTTCGGCGCGATCATTTCAGACGGCTGGCTCGGGAAATACCGCACCATCCTTTATCTCTCGATCGTCTACTGCCTCGGCCATTTCACCCTCGCGATGATGGACACATCCGCCGGCATCCATTTCGGACAGAAATGGGTGCTCGCGATCGGCTTAATCCTGATCGCAGCCGGCGCCGGCGGAATCAAACCGTGCGTCTCGGCAAACGTGGGCGATCAATTCGGCGAGTCGAACAAGCATTTGCTCGAACGGGTCTTCGGCTGGTTCTACTTCTCAATCAATCTCGGCTCGTCGTTCTCGATCTGGCTCTGCCCCGTTCTGCTGCACGACAAGAACTGGGGCCCGCGCTGGGCTTTCGGCCTTCCCGGCATCCTGATGTTCGTCGCGACCGTCGTCTTTTGGCTGGGGCGAAATCGAATGGTGCACATCCCGCCGGCCGGACTCGGATTCTTGCGCGACCTGAAGAGCAAGCAAGGACGCAGCGTGCTCGCCCGCGTCTGGATCATCTTCGCCTTCACGATGATTTTCTGGGCGCTGTGGGACCAGAGCAGTGGCGGCGAATGGACGATCCAATGCCAGAAGATGGACCTGCACTTCCTCGGCATCAGCTTTTTGCCCGAACAGGTGAACGTCGTGAACGGGCTCTTCATCCTCGCGATGATTCCGCTCTTCAACTACTTCGGATACCCCGCGATCAGCCGGATCTTCCCACTCACTCCGATACGAAAGATCGGCATCGGTTTGTTCCTGACCGCGCTCTCCTTTGTCGTCATTTGGGCGATCCAGCTGAGCATCGATCACGGCGGCACGCCGAATGTTGGCTGGCAATTCCTCGCTTACATCATCCTCTCCGCGGGCGAAGTGATGGTCTCGATCACCGGCCTTGAGTTCGCTTACACACAAGCGCCTAATCGCATGAAGAGCTTGCTGATGGCGATGTGGCTCCTGTCCATCGCGCTCGGCAATCAGATTCCTTCCATCATCAGCTTCCTCATTCCGAAACTGAAAGCGGCCGGCATGAACTTGGAAGGCGCAAACTACTTCCGCTTCTTCACCCTGCTCATGTTCGGTGCGTCGATCCTCTACATCTTTGTGTCGAAGCACTATAAGGAACGCACCTACCTTCAGTCGCAGCTAACGGAAGACGAACGCGCGACCGAGCCGATCCTCGCCGGCGGCGCGCCGACCTAAAGCGAAGCGACTGTCTCGATCATCCGCTTTCGTAACGATTCGTTAGGCAGGCGACCGATCCCGCCGCGCAGATTGTCTTCGAGATGCGCGACCTTGTTCGTCGCGGGAATTGCGCAGGTCACCGCTGGATGCGCGACGATCCATTTGAGGAAGAACTGCGCCCAGCTTGTGCAGTCAAACTCCGCTGCGTAATCCGGCAGCGGTTTGCCGCGCACACGCCCGAATAATCCACCACCGCCGAGCGGCCGATTGATGATCACCGCGACACCCCGCTCCTGCGCGACGCGCAAGACGCGCTGCTCGGCTTCGCGTTCCATAAGCGAGTAGTTGATCTGCACGAAGTCGACCTGCTCGCGCTCAAGCACGCGCGCGACTTCCGCCTGCGCGCCCGCGGTGTAGTGCGTGATCCCGATGTAACACACGCGTCCTTCTTTCTTCCAGTCGCGCAAGGTGGCGAGATGCGTCTCCACATCGACGAGGTTGTGCACCTGCATCAGATCCAGCTTCTTCGTCTCGAGCAGGTCTAACGAGCGCTCCATCGACTTGAGCCCCGCTGCCTTGCCGGTTGTCCAAACCTTCGTAGCAAGAAACAAATCACTCGTTAGGTCAAGTTTCGCCGCAAGATCACCGACCACCCCTTCCGCGCGGCCATACATCGGTGATGAATCAACCAGCCGGCCGCCCCGCTTCGCGAACGCCGAAAGGACTTCTTCGAGCGCCTGACAATCCGCCGCACTCGAGCCAACATCGAACGCCTGCCACGTTCCCAAGCCGATGACCGGCAACTCTTCGCCGCTCGAAGGAATCTTGCGCGTGA
>JBJMWV010000267.1:0-4878 GCA_045809985.1 Chthoniobacterales bacterium
CGCCGATCATCGGAAAGATGAAATCGGTGTGCGCGTACGGCAGGTAGAGCATCTTCTGGCGACCGTTGCCGAGACCGAGGCCTTCGATTCCGCCGCTGCCCCACGCGATCAATGCCTGCATCTGCTGCAAGCCCGCGTCTTCTTTGAACTGCTCGGGATGCATGAACGCGGTGAGGCGCGCCATTCGTTCAGGGATCATGATCGCAGCGCCGAGGATCCCGGCGATTCCCCCTAACGATAGCACGCCGAGAATGATCGGATTCGTCCCCGCAACGAACATCATGACGAACGCGGTCGCGCCGATGAGCGAAGTCGTGCCGAGGTCGACTTCCTTCACAATCAGCGCGAGCAAAACGCTGACGATGCCAAGCGGAATGATGAAGCCCTGGAGGAAGCGGCCGCTCGCTTTTTCATTTCGCGCAAACCACCACGCGAGAAAGAAAACGGCTGCGAGTTTTGCGAGTTCCGATGGCTGCGCCGTGAAGCCGCCGGCGCCAATCCAGCGCCGCGAACCGTTGATCCTCATTCCGATGTGCGGCACGAAACAGAGCGCGAGTGTGACCGCTGCGATCGAAAACCAGATCCACCACGTGCGCGCCCAGAAGTGGTAATCAGTTAGCGCCGCGATCGTGCAGCCGACGAGACCGATGCCGAGCCAGACCGACTGACGTTTCACGAAAAAGTAAACATCGCCGCGGCTATCGCGCGCGAACGCACTCGTGCTGAAAAGCATCACGATGCCGATCACGAGCATCGCGAGCACAGCGAGAAACAGGATGTAAGCGCTCTTACGGTGCACTGGTTAGCCTTTGCTCTTCTTCGGCGGCGCGACTTTTTTTGCCGGCACGATCAGCTTTTGCCCGATCTGCAATTTGCGCGGATCATCGATGTGATTCGCGGCGAGCAACTCGCTTTCGGAGACCTTGAGCTTCTTCGCGATCTTCACCGGGTTGTCGCCTTTCGCGACGGTGTAGGTGTTCGCGCCTTCCGGGGTGACGGGCAGCGCGCGCGCCGGTGTCGCGTCCGGTGCTTTCGCGACCGCAGCAGGACTCGCTGATGCTTCAGGTTTCGCACTGGCTGATGCGGCGGGCGTTGCCTTCGTAGTCGTCTGCGGAAACGCACCTTGCCGGCTCTTGATCGTGTTGAACGCGATGATCCCCGCGACCGCCACAACATGCAGCACGAGCACGATGAGCAACGCGCGCGAGAGCTTCATGTTCGGCTCCGCCATCTCCTCGTAATCCATCTCGTCCGCGCCGGCGAAGGAGCGGCGCGCGGTCGTCGCGCGAAGCTTCTTTTTCTTCGGCGGAAACAGGGTTGGCATTTTCATCTTCATTCTTTGAGCGCGTGCACGAGGGCACGAAATTGGTCGCCGCGATCGGCGTAGCTTTTGAACATGTCGAACGACGACGTGCCGGGGGAGAAGAGGACGACTTCACCGGGCTTCGCGAGGCCATGTGCGCGCTCAACCGCATCGGCGATGGAGATCGCGATGTTGCATTGCGACGCATCTTTCCAGGTGCTGCAGATGCGCTCGGCCATTTCGCCGATCAACACCACGGCGCGGACTTTCTCCCTAATGAGTGGTGTGAGCGTGTCGTACTCGAAGCCTTTGTCTTTGCCGCCCGCGACGAGCACGATCGGTTTCGATTGCGCATGCAACGCCTTCTCGACGGCGTGCAGGTTGGTCGCTTTCGAATCGTTGATGTAATCCACACCGCCTAACGAGCGGATGAATTCGAGGCGATGCGGGCGCGGATTGTAGTCGCGCAATGGGGGCACCATCTGCTCGAAGGACAATCCGCGCGTCAGCCCGACGGCGAGCGTCGCCATCAGGTTTTCGATGTTGTGCGCGCCGCGCAGTTTCGTTTCCGCGAGACGCAACACTGGTTCACCGCGGAAGACGATGGCACCTTCAGCGAGACGAAAATCAGCGTGATCTTCGTAGGCGCTGAAGGTCACGCGACGCGGGTGGAATGTCGGGAGCTCTTCGGCCGCATTCACGACCGCGACATCGTCGACGGTCTGGTAATCAAAGATGCGGAGCTTCGCCGCCCGGTATTCGTCTAACGAGCGATAGCGATCGAGATGATCGGGCGCGAAGTTCAGCCAGACGCTGATCGATGGACGGAAACTCGTGATCGTCTCGAGCTGAAACGAGCTGACTTCGACCGTGAGCACATCGAGATCGCGACCTTCGCGCGCAACTTCACTCAGCGGCTTGCCGATATTGCCGCACGCGATCGTCTTCTGCCCGCACGCGTTCAACATCTGCGCGAGCAACTCCGTCGTGGTCGTCTTGCCGTTCGTACCCGTGATCGCGATGACCGGCTGATTGACCGAGCGCCAGCCGAGTTCGAGTTCGCCAATCACCTCGACTCCGCGCGAAGAAAAATTCTTGGCGAGCAGCGTCGCCGGATCGATGCCCGGACTCAGCACCACCATCTCGACATATTCCGCGTAGCGCTCCGCATCCGGTCCGCAGATCACTTCGATCCCGCGGGCGCGCATGCCTTCGATCGTCGTCTTCAGGATGGTGCGCTCCTCAGCGCTGTCGAGCACCGTCACGCGCGCGCCTTCGTCTTTGAGCAAGTGCGCGGCGGCGGTTCCGCTCAGGCCCGCTCCGAGGACTGCAACTTTGCGATCGGTGTAACGCATCGCTTACCTCAACTTCAGCGTCGCGAGCCCGAGCAACGCGAAGACCATCGAGAGAATCCAGAAACGCACGATGACGGTGTTCTCCTTCCAGCCGGTCAGCTCGAAATGATGATGCAACGGCGACATCGCGAAGATGCGTTTGCCGGTCATCTTGAAACTGATCACCTGCATGATGACGGAGACCGCCTCGATCACGAACACTCCGCCGACCACGATGAGGAGCAGCTCTTGTTTGCAACAGATCGCGACCACGCCGATAAGGCCGCCGATCGCGAGCGAGCCGGTGTCGCCCATGAAAACTTTTGCCGGGTGACAGTTGAACCAGAGGAAGCCGAGACCCGCGCCGACCAGTGCCGAGCAGACGACTGCGAGCTCGCCGGTGAATGGATAAAACGGAACCTGCAGATACTCAGCGATCTTGTAATTTCCGCCGGCGTAAGTGAGCAGCGCGTAGGCGAACGCGACCGTCACGGTGCAACCGATAGCGAGACCGTCCAGGCCATCGGTGAGATTCACGGCGTTCGATGCGCCGGCGATCACGATCGCGAAGAAGATGAAGGTCAAAAGGCCCATGTTCGCGATCACCGGCGCCTTGAAGAACGGCAGGTAAAGCGAGCGCGCCTGAACTTGCAGGGCAGGATTCGTTAGGAAAATCGCGGTGACGATGAGCGCGACCACGAGTTGCACCGCGAGCTTGAAACGGCCGCTGATCCCGGCGGTGTTCTTCTTCGTGACCTTCAGGTAGTCGTCGGCGAAACCAAGCGCGCCGTGCACCGTCATCGAGAAGAGTGCGAGCCAGACGAAGCGATTGTCGGGCCGGCACCAGAGGAAGCTCGAAATGAAAACTGATCCGATGATGAGCACCCCGCCCATCGTCGGGACGCCTTGTTTCCCGCCGTGCAACTCCGCGAGGCGATGCACTTCGGCTGCAGTGCGAATCGGCTGACCGATCTTCAGGGAGATCAGCTTCCGAATAACGAAGTTGCCGAAGATGAGCGTGATGGTGAACGCGCTGATCGCGGCCGCGACCGCACGAAACGTGGTGTAGGTGAAGACGTTGAAGCCGCCGACGTCGTTGCTGAACCGATGTAGGTAATACAACATCAGCTCACTCCCGCCGGTGTTCGGTTTTCGAATTCTTCCAGCACGCGCTCCATCCGCGCGGTGCGACTGCCTTTAACGAGAACGAGATCGCCGGGCGATGTGATTTCGTTCAGCAGATCGGCTGCTTCGGCTGCACTGCTGACGTTCCTTGCACTCGTTAGGCCGCTCTTCGTTGCGGCGTGGGAAATCACGTCGCCATCGCCGCCGATTGTGATGAGATGAGCGACCTGCGCTTTCGCCGCAGCTTCGCCAACTTCACTGTGACCGCGCTCCGATTCTGTTCCGAGCTCGCCCATCGCGCCGAGCACTGCGATGCGCTGGCCGCTGGTCGGTAGATCAGCCAGTGTCCGCAGCGCTGCTTTCATCGAATCAGGGTTCGCGTTGTAGCTGTCGTCGACGAAGTGAACGCCGCGGATCGTGCGCATTTGCAGGCGAGCTTTGGTTAGGCGCGCTGAGGCAAAACCGCGTGCGCAATCTTCTAATGACATTCCGAACGCGCGGCCTGTAGCCATCGCGAGCATCGCGTTCTGCACCATGTGCAAACCCGGAACCGGAAGTTGCACACGACAGCGATGCGCGCCTTCGACGGCGGTGAATTCCGCACCGTCGGCGGTCTGGCGGATCTGCTCTGCGCGCAATGCGCCGCTGCTCGCGCCGGCGAAAATGATGTTCGAACGAGTGCGTCGCGCGATCGATTCGCTGAAGGGATCGTCGGCGTTCAAGATGACGATCCCTCCCGCGCCAACTGCTTCCGCGAGCATTCCTTTTTCCTGCGCGATCGCTTCGCGCGAACCCATGAACTCGATGTGCGCGACGCCGATGTTAGTGATGATCGCAGCATCAGGCGCGGCGATCTTCGCGAGCACCGCGATCTCGCCGGGATGATTCATTCCCATTTCCCAGACGCCGATCTCGTGCTGCGAAGTTGCTTCGAGAATTGTTCGCGGAAGGCCGACGTGATTGTTGAAGTTGCCTTCCGTTTTCGTGACGCGAAAGCGCACACCGAGGACGGCTGCAACGAAGTCTTTCGTCGTTGTCTTGCCGTTGCTCCCGGTAATTCCAACGACCTTGAGCGGGAGATGCTTCCGGTAGGCAGCGGCGATGTTCTGATAGCCG
>JBJMWV010000268.1:0-3508 GCA_045809985.1 Chthoniobacterales bacterium
ATTCGCCGCCGAGGATTCCTTTGATGATGTAGGAGACGAGGGTCGCTTTCGGCGCGGTGAACTTCTGCACGCTCGAGCCGTCGGGACGTTTGTCGTAGACGCCGTTGATGCCGGGATCGGCGAGATAAACCGGCACGCCGTCAGCGTTCACCAGGTAACGACCGGCGGGTCCGTTCTCGGCCGTGGTTTTGTGATAGACGAAGTATTCGTTCGCGTCCGTGGCTGCTTGCGCGCCGGCGAGACGCTCGCGTTTCGGCCGACCGTTATCGTCCTTCAGGTAATCGGCGGGATTCGCGTGAAAGCCTGAGGGGAAGGCGAAATCCTTATTGCCCGCGACTGGCACGTAAACGGTGCCGGATTGATTCAGCTTCATCAGGATCGGACCGAGAATGATGCACGAAGCGAGTGTGCCGATGAGGATCGCGATCTGTTGCGCCTTCGGCGTCGATCCGACGAGGAACCCAGTCTTCAAATCCTGCGAGATGGTTCCGCCGTTCGACGATGCGATGCAGACGATGCCGCCGATCGAAAGTGCGGTGACGAAGTAGGGCGGCGCGGTCCAGCCGATCAGGACGAAAATCAAACAGGTGAGCAGGACGGTTGCGATCATCATGCCGGAAGTCGGGCACGAGGAGGAGCCGACTTCGCCGGTGAGGCGCGACGAGACGAGAACGAAAAGGAAGCCGAAGGCGATGATGAGCACTGCGCCTAACAAGTTAAAGCGGAGGTTCAATTGCGGCGCGATCGTCATGACGATGAGCAGAGCAATGATTCCGCCGATCACCCATTTCATCGAGAGATCCTGATCGGTGCGCGGGATGTCTTTGCGCGGGCCGCGCGAGGCGCGCAGGTCCTCGAGTCCGCCTTTCAGTCCATGCCAGATGAGCGGGATCGAACGAAACAGACTGATGATCCCGGCCGCGGCCACGCAACCGGCACCGATATAAAGGATGTAGCCTTTTTGGATCTGCTCGACAGACATCTCCGCGATCGTGTGCGCGGTTTCAGGAGCGAGCGGCAACGTTCCGGCGGAGCCGAAGAATTTGATCGCCGGGATGAGGACGAGATACGAGAGGACGCCGCCCGCCATCATGAGCGCGGAGATGCGCGGACCGATGATGTAACCGACGCCGAGCAGCGCGGGATTGTTCTCGAGCGAGATCGATGCGCCTTCGAACGGCTTTCCGAAGATCTTCTCCGGCACTTCCTTCATCAGCTTCAGGATTTGCTGCGCGCCGTAATAGATGAAGCCGATCGCGAATCCGCCGATGATGATCTTGCCGCCGCTGACCGCTTCGTCCGCCGCCGCGCGCGCGGCAGCGTCGCCGGCATGCGCGGCATCACGCGATTCACTCGAGGCAGCCGCTTTCAAGACTTCGGCGCACGCGGTGCCTTCCGGATATTTCAAATAACCGTGCTGCTGCACGATCAGCGCGCGTCGCAGCGGGATCATCATCAGGATGCCGATCAGTCCACCGACGATCGCGACGAGCATTACACGTGTGATCTCGAGGTCGAAGCCGAGGATCATGATCGCTGGCATGGTCACGCCGAGACCGAACGCGATCGACTCACCCGCTGAGCCCGCGGTCTGCACGATGTTGTTTTCGAGAATGGTGGAATCGCGGAAACCGAACTTCGAGAGCAGCCGGAAAATGGTGATCGCGATCACCGCGACCGGGATCGACGCACTGACGGTTAGGCCGACTTTGAGCACGAGATAGAGCGATGACGCGCCGAAGACCATCCCGAGTACGGTGCCGATGATGAGCGGCAGCGGGGTGAACTCGCGCAGTTGGGCCCGCGACGGAATGAAGGGGCGGAAGCTCGCGAGGATCGAGTTCGTCGGCTTCGCGCCGACGATGTCCGGGAACTCGTTAGGCGGATTCGCCGGGTCGATCTTTGCCACGAATATGAGAGTTAGCCTAACGAATCACGCCGCGCGCGCGGAACGCGTCGATGCCATCCCCAAGGTCCAGCGGTAGAGGACAAACGCGATCGCCGCGAAAGCGATGCCGCCGATGAAGATCGCGGCGGTTTCGAACTCCGGACTAACGAGTGCTAATGGCGCGGGTTTGCCGGAGAAGACGACGATCGCGGAGATGATTACGCCGATCAGGCTCTCTCCAACGATTAACCCTGACGCGAGCAGGATTCCGAGTTGCTTCGCGCCTTCCGGGTTGCGGCTGCGATCGGCGCGGCGGTCGAAGATGTAACCGACGACTGTGCCGACCACGATCATGAGCGTGCTCTGCGTCGGCAGATATATGCCGAGGCCGACGGCGAGTGGCGGGATACTCATGTTGGTGGTGCGGGAGAGAGTCTCGTTCACAATGATAATTGCGACGCCGATTGCGACGCCGATGCCGATCAGGCTCCAATCGATGTTCCCGGCAATGACTCCCTGTGCGAGCGAGGAGATGAGTCCGGCCTGCGGCGCGGCTAACGAGTGCTCGGTCGCGTTGGGCGCGCCGACAAATCCGTAAGCTTTGTTCACCAAGTCGAGGACCGGCGGAATGACGACTGCGCCGGCGAGCACGCCGATGATCAGCGCGACCTGTTGCTTCCATGGCGTGGCATCGACGAGTTGCCCCGTCTTCAGGTCTTGGAGGTTGTTGTTCGCAATCGCCGCGACATTGAAGACGACGGCAGTCGTGAAGAGCGCGAACGCCATCAGCGCCTTGTATGAATCCGGCGAGACGTGCGGCTTGATGCCCGCAACTATAAGCAACGAAGCGCCAATCACGACCAGGATGCCGATGCCCGACAGCGGACTGTTCGATGAGCCGATGAGTCCTGCCATGTAACCGCACACGGCCGAAACAAAGAAGCTCATGAGCACGACGTAAGCGACGCCGCCGATGACGAGCATCGGCAGATGTGCGCCGAGTCCGCTCGAGTTTGCGAAGTAACCCAGCACCCATCCGATCGGCAGCATGCAGATGAGCGTGATTAATCCAACAATGCCGATCGGGATGTCGCGTTCAGTGATCGGCAGTGTGTGTGCCTGGCCAGCTTTGCGCGCGCGGTTCGCCGCCATCGCACCGGAGAGTCCCACCGCCACCGGCTTGATTAACTTCAGCAAAGTCCATATCGCCGAGATGCCGATCGTCCCGGCGCCGAGAAAGCGCACCTTCGTGCTCCAAGTCGTGCGCGCGAGCGTGGCCGCAGCGGTCGTCACGTCGCCGCTCAGGAGCGAGTAATGCGGCACCCCCCAGCCCCAGCCGATCAATGCGCCGACCAACATCGCAATGCCGACCGCGAGTCCACACAGATGGCCAATCGCGAGAAGCGCGAAGGAGAGCGAGAAATCATACCCGCTTACTGCACCGCGCCGTCCGATGCGAAACGTTTGCGCCACATCCGCGGCGAACAGTTGGGTCGCAACAATGATCGCGAAGACGGCGGAAATAATCGAGCCCCACATCACCGCGAGCAATCCGGCCTTGCCGTGCTCCACGCTGCTGCCCGGTGTCGTGTCGCCCGTGCTGCCAACCTTCAGCACTTC
>JBJMWV010000269.1:0-5564 GCA_045809985.1 Chthoniobacterales bacterium
AGGAGCCGTACATGCGCATTCCACTTTGGCGAATGGTCAAGAAGCGCGCCGGCTGGCTGGTCGTTTTGTTTCTCGGCGAAATGCTGACCGCAACTGCGATGGCGCGTTATCAGGACGAGCTCGCGAAGGCACTCGTGCTCGCATTGTTCCTCCCACTGATCATCTCGAGCGGCGGCAATTCCGGCTCGCAAGCGTCGACCTTGATGATCCGCGCGATGGCGCTCGGTGAAGTGACGCTGCGCGACTGGTGGAAAGTGATGAGCAAGGAACTGCAGGCCGGGATGTTGTTAGGCGGAATCCTTGGAATCATCGGCATGCTCCGCGTTGCGGGCTGGGCCATGCTCGATGCGCGGGTGTTTCATCACCAACCGCCGATTTACGGCGAACACTGGGGGCAGGTTGCAGTGACTGTCGGCCTTGCGCTCGTCGGTGTCGTGCTCTGGGGCACGCTATCGGGTTCGATGCTGCCGTTCTTGCTCCGGCGCGTCGGCGCGGATCCGGCAACTTCATCCGCGCCCTTCGTCGCGACCCTGGTCGACGTTACGGGACTGATTATCTACTTCAGCCTCGCATTGGTGATCATGCGCGGCGCGATGATCTAGCGAGCCTAACGAGCGATTACGCCTTAACCGGCACCCACGCGTTGCACGCGCGAGAGTCGGCGACCGCCTGCACGACGCGCATGTAGCGCAGGCCTTCTTCGAAGTCGGGCCGCGGGCGCATCCGTCCGCGTGATTTTACAGCGGCGATGAAGTCATCTTCGACCTGCCATTCGCCTTCCAACTCGGGCGTGATCTCGACCTCGTGCAGATCGACGTCGCCTGCTTTGCCCGCGCGGATCGTCTCGGTGCCGAAGTCGTACGTCATCGTGCCGGCGTCGCCGTAGACCTCGAGTTGGTCGTTACCAGCGAGGGCGTTGATGCCGCTGAACTCAAGCACGCCTTCCGCGCCGCTCGCGAAGGTGCAGAGGACGTTGAGTAGATCGGGCACGATGACTTCGTACCCCTGGCGCATCGGGTGAATGACTTTACCGCGCGCATAGACGCCGGTGATATCGCCCAGCCAGCGCTGCAACACTTCCACGTAGATGCCAAGCGCGAGCACATTGAGCCCGCTGATTTCGATCCGCTGCCGCCAATGCGCCGGCGCTTCGGCATTCAAGTAGGCGCCCGTGAAACTTTGCAGCCGGATGTGATGCGGCCGCCCGATAAAATTTTCAGCGAGGAGTTTTTTGACCACGAGATCGCCGCGCAATCCGAACGGCGGCGGGCAAAGCATCGTAACGAGCTCCGGAAAACGGCGGGAAGTCGCGAGCATTTCCTCCGCTTCGGCAAGATCCATCGACATGCGCGCCTGACAGAAAACGTGCTTGCCCGCTTCGAGCGCGGAGATTGTCACCGCTGAATGCATGTAGGGTGGTGTGCCGACCCAGACGATGTCGATATCGGGGATCGCGAGCAGGTCGGCCCAGTTCTGCATCGGGATCGCTTCCGGCGCGTTCTCTTCGCAGAACTTCTGCGCGCTTTCGTAAGTGGAATTCGAAACGGCAACGATCTCGACCTCCGGATGTTTCCTCAATCCCGGCAGGTGGCGTCGCCGGACGATGTCACCGGCGCCAATGAATCCGAGCCGCAGTTTACTTGTGCTTCGCGTCGCCATCAGTTGTTAGTCTCAAAGGGTTGTGTGGAAGGCAATCGTTTCGTGAAGCAGCTTTGACCGCAAGGAGTTAGACGCGTTCAAATCCGCAGCGTTCGCCCGAGCAGGTTGCCAGTGAACAATCACTTGACCGGAACTGGCTCGCACGCCACTTTGCGCTCCCATTTTCCGGTAAGCGTTATGTCGAAAGTTTGCAGCATCACAGGATCGAAGGTCAGTCGTGGCAGCGTCATTCACCGCCGCGGTATGGCGAAGAAAAAGGGCGGCGTCGGCCGTCACGTGACTAAGAATGTGCCGCGCACGTTCAGCCCCAACCTGCATGAGCATCGCGTCTGGGTGCCGGAGCTAAAAAAGTTCATGCGGGTCAAGATGAGCGCTCGCGGTTTGAAGACGTTGAACAAGAACGGCGCGTTTCAGACCTTGAAGAAGGCTGGACTGATCTCGGCCTAACGAACGCTTTGTAGGGCGTTTCAGCGAAACGCCAGACGTCTGACACAGACGACTACAATTACGACGGCGAAGGAACTTCCTCCGCCGGAACTTCTGACTGCTCGTCAGCAGGCGCGGCCTGCGCCGGCTCGTTCGTCTCGGCGGACGCCTCTGACGTGATCGTCTGATCGACTTGCATCCCGCCGTGCTCTTCCGCAGGCGCAGCGAGCGCGTCGACCATCTGTTCCGCAGCGTCGGCTTCAGCGAGCGGAGTTGGAGATTCTTCAGTCGCGGCAGGCGCTGCGGTGGCTGACGCTTCCGTCGCTTTCGCAGGCGCTTTCGCGCGCGGCAACTCGAGGGTGCCGTCGTTGAATTCGATCACGTAGCCTTCGCTGATCAACCAACGCAGATCTGACGCGATCGACAGCTTCACGCGATCGATCTCCGTTTGTTCCGTGATCCCTTCGACCAACTTCTCCGCCAAAGCCTTTCGATTCACGCCACCGCTGTCGGTCAGCTTCTCCAAGATCCTGTTGATCGACACGGAAACGCTGGCGCGCTCGTGTCCGAAGGTGCGGATGCGCATCGGCGAAACGAAGAGCATGCCTTTGCGATGGCGGAAGATGTTCAGACCGGCCGCGCGTAATCCGCTCGCCAGCTCCTGCATCATCTTCGACGGCGAACGCATCTCCGCGGACCACGCATTCTCGATTACGCGACCGAGCCCCCGATCCGGCAAGCGACGGCTGATGACGCCGCTGATTGTCAATTCATTCGCCTCGCGCAAGAGCGTCGGCAGATGCGTCTGGCGGAAATGCCGCTCGGCGTCCGCGACATTGTTGAACGTGGTCGGCGTCTCCTCGCCTTTCGTGCTGTAGGTCGTGATGCTGCGCGCCTGTTCCTTCCACTGCTCGACGACGGCGGGATCGCTCACGATCTCGATCTGCCTCTGGAAATCCTGGAAGCTCATCCGCCGGCTGTAACGCTGCTCGTAGAGATTCCGCAGTTGCGGCTGATACGCGTGGTGATTCGTCGGGCCTAACAAGACGCCGCTGACGCGATCACGCGCGACATTGGTGAAGTTGCCTTTGATCGGCTCCGTTTGCGTCACTTCGACGGTGTAGAAATCATCCTTCTTCGCCGGAAACGCGCTGCCTTCGAGAATGCGCTTGTCGACCGCGACCGGTCCGCCTTCTCCAACCTGAAACAACGGCGTCTCCGCCGACCCAGTGAGCTGCACCTCATAGCGCTCCGGCTTGTCGAGAAACATGCGCGCGAGCGCGAAAACGGAGTACGTCACCGGTCCAGATTTGATCTGCGCGATGACGCTTTCGAAGGCGGCGCGATTCGGAAGAAAACGCACGCCGACATTCGGCAACGGCATCGGCGCTTCACGCTCCGGCCGATCGTCGCGGCGGGGCCCGTGATCGCGACGCGGCGGACGCGCCGCACGATCTCCTGTCGGCCGTTCGCCAGGTCGGCCGCGCTGCTCGGGCCGCTTCGGACGATCACGTTGATCCCGCTGATCGCGACGCGGCGGACGTGGCCCACGATCGCGCTGTTGCGGACCACGACCGCGACCTTCGCGAGGCTGTCCCTCGTCGCCCGTATAATCGGCATACTCGTCGCTCCGCGTGGGTTCATTGACCCAGGCGGGCATCAGCTTCAGATCGAGCAAATCAACAGATGACGACGGCGCAGACATTGGCCTTTTCTCTTACGCTAACGCGCTGCGAAGTAAACCGGAGCAGGCGATTATCCTGCAGGAAAATGGGCTCGGAAAAAAATCATACACGCGCCAATTCATTTACTTGCGACTTCGCTCCGGCTGCTTTAAGCGTGCCCGTCAGCTAACGAGAACAGAGGAAAATTTATGAGCGACAAACCGATCGAAGAGAAGGTGAAGGACATTATCGTCGAGCAGCTTGGGGTCAATCCCGAGCAGGTCACGCCGCAGGCTTCCTTCATCGAAGATCTGGGCGCGGACTCGCTCGACATCGTGGAGCTGGTGATGGCTTTCGAAGAGGAATTCAATGTCGAAGTGCCGGACGAAGATGCGGAGAAACTGCAGACTGTCGGCGACGTGGTGAAGTACATCGAGGAGAAGCAGGCGAAGCAGTAACGTTCCCCCATCAGCTTTTCGAAAAGCACGGCTGCGGCCGTGCTTTTTTGTTTCCGTGAGCATTCGCCCGCATCCTGAGGGAAGGATGCACGCGTTGTTACCTGCGAAACCTTTGTGCGTGCGCTACTTTCCGCGATGGATATCGAGCTTCTAAAGAGCCCGATTTTTTGGGTGGGCGAGCATTACGTCTCGACCCTCGGCGCGATCGCGTTCGGCGCCGTCTTCGTCGGCGGACTCATCCTGGCGAAGGTCTTCCAGACAACATTCGTTAGGCGGCTGTTCACCTGGCTGAAGCTGGACGTAAACCTGGTCGCGATCGTCACCACGATCCTCAGCCTCGCGACGATTGTCTTCTTCACGATCACGGCCGTGAACGCAGCCGGGATTCCGTTGCCCTGGAGCACGCCTTTGCCCGGAGTCACGCTGAGCCTGATTCAGATCCTGCTCCTGATCGCGCTGCTCGTTGCAGTCTTCTGGATTTCCTCGCACACGAAGCGCTTTCTCTTCACTCGCGTCCTGAAAGACAGCGGACTCGATCGCTCGCTGCAGTACGCGATCGCGCAGATCTCAAGCAAGGTCGTGCTTGTCGTCGGCATCCTCGTCGTCCTGACGAACACCGGGATCAACTTAAGCGCGCTCGCTGTCTTCGCGGGCGCAATCGGTGTCGGCGTCGGCGTTGGCCTGCAAGGCATCGCGAGCAACTTCATCAGCGGCCTCATAATCCTCGCCGAACGCCCCATCACGATCGGCGACCGCGTCGAGGTCGGAAAAGTTGCCGGTCAGGTCGAGCGCATCCGCGCGCGTTGCACAATCATTCGGACGAACGACAACATCTCGATGATCATCCCGAACAAGAAGTTCATCGAAGACCCGGTGACAAACTGGACCTATGGCGACCCGCGTGTGCGTTTCCGCATTCCGGTCGGCGTCGCTTATGGAAGCGATCTCGAGAGAGTGAAGGACGCGCTGATTGCGGCCGGCGCTGAGCATCCCGCGGCGTTGAAGGATCCGGCACCAAGCGTGTTCCTCGACAAGTTTGGCGACAGCTCGATCGACTTTGAGCTCGTCGTTTGGAGCGACGAGATGAGTTACCGCCCGCGCCGTTTCCGCAGCGACCTGAACTTCGCCATCGCACGCAGGTTCAAGGAAGCGGGAATCGAAATTCCGAATCCGCAGCGCGACGTTTACATCAAAACCGGCGACATCCGCGTGCGGACGGAAGCCGCGGAAGAGGAGCAATTCCAATCGCGCAACTCGCAGAGCTAGATCCGCCGCGCGTTGCTCTACAGATGGACGTGGAGTGGACGATTCCATTCCGGAACGGCGTTGCACGAGTCGTTAGGCTCGGCGCCCTGAA
>JBJMWV010000270.1:0-11042 GCA_045809985.1 Chthoniobacterales bacterium
CTCTGACGCACGCGCTCCTCGCCGGCAGTCCCGCGATTGACGCAGGCGCTTCGATCGGGCTCGCAACGCTTGATCAGCGTGGATTCGCCCGCGTTGGAATGTACGACATCGGCGCGTTTGAACTTAACGGGGTGCCACCGCCGGTTGAACTCGCGAGCGCGGTCTCACGCAAGACGCACGGCACCGCCGGAACGTTCGATGTGAATCTGCAGCTCAATGATCCCATCGGCATTGAATGCCGCAGCGGCGGCGCTGGCGGGACTCACACGATGGTCCTCACTTTCGCGGAGCCGCTCACGAACGTCGACTCTGCGGAGCTTACCGCGGGGACGGGGATTGTGAGCTCAAGCCAGATCGATCCGGACGATCCGCATCTCTACGTCCTCAATCTGACCGGTGTGGCGGACGCGCAACGCGTCGCGATCGGCCTAACGAACGTTGTGGACTCGTTAGGCGAAAACAGCGGCAGCCTTTCCATTCGCATGAATGTTCTTCTCGGCGACGTGAACGGTGATGGCGTCGTCAATTCCGCGGACGCGGTTGTGACCCGGAATGACTCCGGCCTAACGACCGACGCAACCAACTTTCGCGCTGACTCGAACGTGGATGGCGCAATTAACAGCGCCGACGCGACACTCGTGCGCGGCCGGTCTGGCAATGCTCTCCCGCAGAAGACCGCAAAAATCTTGCGCCGGACTGGTGGGTTTCCTGCCGCCATTCCGCATTGAGCAACAGAAGAGAACCCATCTATGAACAGAAACACAGTTACCAAATCCTCCACCGGCGGCTGCGACGCCGATTCGCTCTACTATGCAGTGCGCGGACTTGTCGGCGAGGCGGGCACCGTGGCGCGGCCATGGAACGGCCCGCGTCGCGCGATCCTTCTTCGCGTTGTCCTTTGGCTCACCTGGATTGTGCTCGGATTGCTTGCTCTGATCCAAAGCGCGCGCGCAGATGAGACCTGCTCGTCCCCGTACCTCGCGCGGATCGAAGGGCAGGAAGAATTCATCTATGTCTGGACGCTCGGCGACGAAAACGTCGGCGACGGTTCGGATAAGCTGGTCACGATCGATGTGAAGCCGGGCTCGCCGAGCTACGGCAAAGTCATCGCGTCGCATTCGGTCGGCAGTCGCAACGAAGCGCATCACGGAGGCTTCACAGATGATCGCCGCCAGCTCTGGCTCGCCGGCCTCGAGACGAGCAAGCTCTTCATCTACGACGTCTACACGGATCCGGCGCAGCCGCGTTTCGTAAAGAGCATCGACGACTTCGTGGAGAAGAGCGGCGGCGCGGTCGGACCGCACGGCGTGTATGCGTTACCGGGCCGCGTGCTGATACCCGCACTCTCAAACGCGACGGACAAAACGGGCCGCACCGCGCTCGTGGAATACAGCAATCAAGGCGACTACATCGCGACGCATTGGATGCCGACGAAGGATGATCCGCAGGGCGTGGCCGGCGCGGAGTTCGCCGATGGTTATGGCTACGACGCTCGCGTCTTGCCGCGGAAGAACGTGATGCTCACGACGTCGTTCACCGGTTGGAAGAACTACACCAACGACTTCGCGAAAGTGGCGGCTGATCCGGAAGCTTTGAAGCAAACCGGCAATTCGATGGTGATGTGGAATTTCCACACCCGTCAGCCGAAGAAGGTCTTCAAGGTGCCAGGTTCGCCGCTCGAGGTCCGCTGGGCGTGGGGCGAGAATCACAACTACGCGTTCACCGCCACTGCGCTGACCTCGAAGCTCTGGCTCGCGTTTGAAGATGAAGCCGGCGAGTGGCAGGCGAAGGAAGTTGCCGACATCGGCAATGTAAAGGGCGGCGTGCTGCCGGTGGACATCAGCCTGAGCGCGGATGACAAGACGCTTTTCGCGGGCTGTTTCGGGGACGGCAAAGTGCGCGTGCTCGACGTGAGCGATCCCCATCATCCGCGGCAGATCGCGGAGAAACGGATCGGGCGTCAGCTCAACATGGTCTCGCAATCGTGGGACGGTAAACGCGTCTACTTCACCAGTTCACTGCTCTCGAAGTGGGACAAGGCAGGCGAGGATAACGAGCAATTCATCCGCGCGTATGCGTGGGACGGGAAAGACCTGAAGCCGAGCTTCGAACTCGACTTCACCGCGCTGAAACTTGGGCGTCCGCACCACATGCTTTTTGGCTCGAGCAGCATGGGTCCACGGAAAGCCGAGCCGGCGGTTGCCGTTCGTTAGGCACAATCGGAGAACGAACATGAAGACAGGCGTATTCTGTCCGCGCGACGTGGCGCTGTTGCTCTGGCTTATCTGCGTCGCAGTAGCTGCGGCAGCGGAAGATTATCAATACGATCCGCCGAAGCCGGGAACGTACGAACTACCAGTCGTTAGGCAGGCAGCGGGTGGCGCGCTCCTCGATCCAAACGGGAAGCCAGTCAGCCTGCGTGAGCTGACGCGGGGACGCATCACGGTCCTGAGTTTCATCTACACGCGCTGTGCGTCGCCGAAGGCATGTCCGTACGCGACCGGCGTTTTGATGGATCTGCACGAGATGAGTGCGAACGATGCCGCACTCGCGAAGGCGCTGAGGCTGGTCAGCATGAGCTTCGATCCGACGCACGATACGCCGGAACGCATGCGCGCTTATTCCTCAGTCGCGGACGAGCGCGCGAACGCTGCGCCATGGCATTTCGTCACCGCAGAATCGGAAGCGAAACTTCAGCCGATTCTCGCCGCTTATGGGCAGACGGTCGATCGCAAGAAGAACGCGAACGATGCGAGCGGCCCACTCAATCACACGCTGCGCGTCTACCTAATCGACGCGCAGGGACGCATCCGGAACATCTACAGCTCCGGCACGCTCGATCTGCGCCTCATCCTTGCTGATGTGCGCACGTTGATCATGGAGCCGAATGAAACGACTCGTTAGGCGTCCGAGAAAATCTCCGCGGACCGTGGTGGGTTTCGGTCGGGGATTCCGCTTTCAGAAACAAACCGCATATGAATACACAACGTCTACTTAACGGCGCCGCATTGGCGCTGACTTTCATTTTGATCTGCACCGCAAGTGCTAAGCGTGCGATCCGCACCGGCGCCAACCTGGTGGTGACCACGACCGACGATCACGATGACGATGCTTGCACCGAGGACGATTGCACCTTGCGCGAAGCAATCACGGCTGCGAACTCGCGGGAAAACTGCAGCATCTCGTTCGCGGCCGGAGTCAGTGGCACAGTGCAGCTTCACGCGGCGTTGCCGGACATCAGGCGCGATCTCACCTTGCAGGGGCCTGGCTCCGATCTTCTGACCGTCCGGCGGAATGACGGCGGCGATTACCGCATTTTCACGATCAGTAACGGCACAGACACCGGACCGACGGTTTCGATTCACGGGCTCACGATCACGAATGGCCGTGCGCCGGTTTCGCTCGTTTCGCCTGAGAACTCGGGCGGCGGTATCCTGAATTTCTTCGGCTCGTTGATGCTGGAGGACTGCGCGGTGATCGGGAACACTGCGCCCGATGCGCTCAGCCTTGGCGGCGGCATCTGTAATCATGAGGGCGACCTCTCGATCGCGGAGAGCACCGTTGCGGGCAACACCGCTCAGTCCGGCGGCGGGATCGGAACGAGCGTGACGAACGGCGTGAGCCGCACGCTCAACGTGAGTAAGAGCACGATCAGCGGCAATACCGCGAACGGTGGAAACGGCGGTGGCATTTACTCTTCCAGCAGCAACCCGCTGACCGGCGCCGACGTGTTGCTGGTAAACAGCACGGTGAGCGGCAACATCGCTGAATACGGCATGTGGGGAGCGAGCGGCGGCGCGATTTTTAACATCGCGAACGATGGCGGGACGGCCGTGTTGGAATTGTACGATTGCACAATCGCCGGCAACACGGGCGTGAACGCGGGCGGAATTTACAACGCTTCTGACAGCGACAACGCGACTGCGGTCGTTTACGTACAAGACACCATTCTGCAGAACGGTGCGACCGGCGGGAACTTTTCCAACATGGACGGCACGATCATTTCCTTCGGCTACAATCTCGCGGATGACGCTGCGGGCGGCGTGAGCGAGAACGATCCAGGCGGGTACCTCAACGGCTTCGGCGACATGCGTGAGATGGATGCAATGCTCGCTCGGTTAAAGAACAACGGTGGGCGCACCGAGACGCGGGCGCTACTAACCGGCAGCCCTGCGATCAACACTGGCGAAAACAATCCTTCCAGTGGCAGCGATCAGCGCGGGTATGCGCGGAGCGGAACAAATGACATCGGCGCGTTTGAGTACGAAGCCGCCGCGCTGGTCAGCGTTGGCTCACGGAAAGCGCACGGTAGCGCGGGCATCTTCGATGTGAAGTTTCCGCTCGACGGCGCGCGGGGTTTTGAGTGCCGCAGCGGCGGTGCGAGCGGCACACACGCGATCGTTTTTACCTTCGCCAATCCACTCATCAACGTGGCGACGGTTTCAATTACGGCGGGGCAGGGTGATGTCATGCCCTCGAGCGGCATTGGCGCGGATCCGCATGAATATGTGCTCAACGTCACCGGGATCGCGGACGGCAAGACCATCACCGTAACGCTCACCGATATCGCTGATTCAGCTGGCGTTCTTAGTCCGTCACTTAGCGTCAGCGCGGGCTTCCTGCTTGCGGATATAAGCGGCGATCACGTGGTGAATGCAGCGGATGCCACCATTGCGCGAAATCGCTCCGGCGCACTAGCGGACGCGACCAACTTCCGCGCGGATATCAACGTTGATGGGGTGATCAATGCCGCCGATGCCACGATCGTCCGCAACCGCTCGGGAACTTTTCTTCCCTGAGCGAGCGCGCTAGAGATCGCGGCCGATGGCGTTGGCTACGGCGCGGAGGCGCGGGAAGAGTTTGCTCAGTGTTTCGGGAACGAGCGACTGCTCGCCGTCGCATCTCGCCAGATCCGGCGCATCGTGAACTTCGAGCATGATCGCATCGGCGCCGGCCGCGATGGCAGCGAGCGCCATCTGCGGGACGAATGCGCGCAGACCGACTGCGTGTGCCGGATCGACGACAACCGGCAAGTGCGTCTTCGCTTTCAGAATTGGAACGGCAGTGAGATCGAGGGTGTAACGGCTCGCAGTTTCGAAGGTACGAATGCCGCGCTCGCAAAGGAGCACGTGCTCCTGACCGCCACTCAGGATGTATTCCGCGCTCATGATCAGCTCGTTGATCGTCGCGCTGAAACCGCGCTTGAGCAGAACCGGCAGATGGCTGCGGCCAACCTCCTTGAGCAGCGAAAAATTGTGCATGTTGCGCGCGCCGATCTGCAGGCAATCGGCGTAGCGCTCGATGATCGGAAGATCGCGCGCGTCCATGATCTCGGTGATGACGGGCAAGCCCGTTTCGTTGCGCGCTTCGGCGAGAATGCGCAGGCCATCCTCCTGCATTCCCTGGAAGCTGTAGGGCGAAGTGCGCGGCTTGAATGCGCCGCCGCGCAAGAGACGTGCGCCGGCATCCTTCACGCGACGCGCGATCGCGAGCATCTGCTCACGACTTTCGACTGAGCACGGGCCGCAGATCAAAGCGACGGCTGCATCGCCGCCGATGCTCACGCCGCAGATATCGACTTTCGACGCGACGCCACGCCGCTCCAGAGAAGCTAGCTTGTAGTGAGTCGTCGCGGGAACAATTGCTTCCACGCCGGGCATGGCGGAGAGGCGTTGATCACGCACCAGTTCGGTCGGTCCCGAGACACCGACGATCACGCGATCGCCTTCGCGGGTGATTTCGGCTTCGAGCCCGAATTCCTGCACCCGCGCGACGATTTCTTCGATCTGCTCTTCAGTCGCGGTGGGCTCAGTGACGATGATCATGCTTCGCGCGCTCGGCATTGCGACGATGTCGCGTTCACCAGCGGTGCGCAAGCGGAGAGCCGCACCTAAGCGAGACTAGTTCGTGATCTGCACCGGAGTCCCGGTCGAGACACTGTTGAAGAAGTTTTCCGCCATGAATTCCGGCATGCGGATGCAACCGTGCGAAGCCGGATAACCGGGGAGATAACCCGCGTGCATCCCGACGCCGCCAACGATGCGCATGAAGTACGGCATCGGTGCGCCTTTGAAATGCGTGCCCGGCGGTTTCGGATCCTTCGTCACATCGACATTCGGCACGACCACGTTGTCGGCCGAGTCGACGTAATCACCGTACTTGCTCGAAGCGTGATCCTTGTCCTTCTGGGTGATGCTGAAGTTGCCGCTCGGCGTTGTGAGACCTTCACGTCCCGTCGAGAGCTGCGAAATACCGACGAGCTTTCCGCCCTTGTAAAAATACGCGCGCTGCTCGGCAAGCTTGATCTTGACGGAGGGCTTGCCCGACATGCTGTCGCCGTCCCAGTACGAGACGGTGTCCTGTGGTGCGGACGAAGAAACGGCGCCCGGACCATAGACGCCGCCGAGGTATTGTGTGCCGGGGCTGACGTTGTCATCACAGGAGACGAGCAAGACCAGTGCGGACGCGCAGACTGCGGCATTCGTGAGGCGGAGAACCAATCGTGACATATAAGGATTTCTGGGCGGCACCGGTAACTCTCGCCACTGGGCAAGTCAAGATACGCCGCGGACCTGCGGTTTGACGCAAGTCTCGCGCCTTTCTTCAGTCGGCTTGAATTCTGCTTGGAGTAACTGACACTCCGAGCAATTGCTCCCCGACGGGGGCTCTGCTTATGCCAACCTACGAATATCACTGTGAAAAGTGCGGGAAGAACTTCGATTCCTTTCAATCGATGCGCGACCAGCCTTTTAGCGAGTGCCCGAAGGAAAATTGCCAGTTGCCGGAGTGGGGTCACGGAAAAGTGAAACGCCTGCTTGGAACCGGCGCCGGGCTGATCTTCAAAGGCTCGGGCTTTTACATCACCGACTATCGCAGCAACAGCTACAAGGAGGCGGCGAAGAAAGACGCGCCCGCTTCCACTAGCAGCGGCGGTGAGAAGTCGTCGAAGGAATCCAGCGCAGGCTCGCCTTCATCCGGGACCACGAAAACACCGGAGAAGAAATCCAAACCTGCTGCTGAATGACAACGACGACCGCTACCAACGTTAAACTAGTCTGCCCTGAGTGCCGCCGCGAAAACGAGACGGAGCGCATTTATTGCCACGACTGTGGCGCACGTCTTGACCGATCCAAGGTCAAGGCTACGGCCAAAGAGGAGGATCCCAAGGTCACGCATCGGCGTCTGCAGGCGATGTTCGATGCGCGACGCGCCCGGCGGAAGCATCTATTCTTGCTAACCACGAAAGTGGGGTTCGGTGCGCTGGTAGTCGCAGCGATCGTTCAGCTCGTGCGCGCGCCCGATCTGCCCGCGGCGAAGAACAACACCGGCGTTCTTTCGGCGCAGATCAGCCTCGATCTTGATAACGCAGCGATGGATCCGCGCGTGGGTCCTGTTCACTACTCGGAAGAGCAGGTGAATGGCTACCTCGCCTCTGCCCTGAAGAGCAAACAGGCTGCACTGAGCCAGTATCTGAAGTTCGACCGCCTGGTCGTCGGCTTCGACGAAGGCGCCTGCCGGGCGACGGTGCAGCGCTCGCTCTACGGATTTCCGGTCTACACCAGCGTTGCATTTGCGCCCGCGGTGAATGGAAACGCGATGACGGCGAAGTGCCGCGGCGGAGCGATCGGACGGCTACCGATTCACCCGATGCTGATGCAATACGCCGATATTCTTTTCGCGGATGTGCGCACCGCGTTGGAGCGTGAGAAGAAATCGATCGTGAAGCTCGGCGCGGTTGAGCTGCATCCGCAGACGATCATCGTCTCGCGGCGACAGCCGTAAACGAAAGAGCGGGCTGCGGCGCTGATGCCGCGAACCCGCTCCTGAGTCGTTGGTCTGAGCTGCGCTTAGCCGACACCCATGCGGCTGAGCAACTCCGGATCGATTCGGCCATCTACCGGCAGACCGTTGCGGTGCTCGAACGCGCGGATTGCGCGTCGCGTACCGCTACCGATCACGCCATCGATCGAGCCATGGTAGTAGCCGTCGTTCGCGAGACGTTCCTGCACCGCGGTGACGACATTGCCTGACCGGCGGCCACGGTTGTCGCCGTAGTAGCCTTCGTCATCGTAATAGAGGTTCGCCGAGACGCCGTAGTAGTACGGATATCCGTAGCCATACCAGCCCCAGCCATACGGATAACCCCAGTACGGATAGAAGCCGGAATAATACCGATAGTGGCCATGACCGCCGTGACCCCAGCCGCCACCGCCGTGATGCCAATTACCGCCGCCGCCACTCCAATGCTGACCGCCAGCACCGCCACGGCCACCGCCCATGCCGCCGTGTCCACCTCCCATACCGCCGCGTCCGCCGCCACCGCCACCGCCACCGCCACCGCCTCCGCCGTGCCCGCCGCGTTGCGCCTGAGCTGGCGTCGCGGAAAGCGCAAGCGTGATGGCTGCAGCGCAGCTCAAAAACACTGTCGATTTAAAGTTCATGATGAGGGTTCCTTTCGTTACGAAGAATTAACCCCGTTATCGGCAGAACGTTGCGATTTTGCGAGCTTGGAATACACGCGCCGAACACTTAACGTCCGCGCCGCCTGATGAACTTCCGGACCGCCGCGTTGCTCGCGCTCTGCGTTGCGGCGAACGCTGCCGCCGCCCGCGCGCCGCAGCGCAGCATCAGCACTTCGCGGCAATTCATCGTCTACGGGCCTGATGCACGATTGCGCGGCGCGCTGTGCGATCTCGCGGAAGCGACGAAACGTAACGCCTTGCGCGTCCTCCAGGAAACTGACGCGTGGAAGACGCCGATCATCGTTAATGCGCAGTTGCCGCAGACGAGTCTACCGGAACAGCCGCGTACGCAGCTGAGCTTCAGCCAGACTGGCTTCGGCTTAAAGCTGCAGCTCGACCTGAGCCTCGACGCGGATGTGAACGCGCCCGTGATCGAGCGCGAACTCCTGCGCGCGGTCCTTCTCGAAATGACCTACCGCGCTGCGCCGGACACGCCAGCAGGCACGCCGATCGTTCAACCGCCCGACTGGCTGCTCGATGGAACACTCGCTCTCGGCTCAGGCCGCGATCCCGCTTCTCTCGCGGAGGCGCTGAAGACGCCGCTGGAGATGGGCAACATCGTCTCGTTAGACCAATTTCTCAGCGAACGTCCGAACCTGCTCGATTCGCCATCACGCGCGCTGTATCGCGCCTACTGCGCGGCGCTGGTTTCAGCAGTGATCGAGTCGCCGGAAGGTGCGCGCCGGCTCGCTCGCTTCATCGCTGATCTCCCTCACTCGCCGAACGACGCCGCGGCGGATTTCCGCGCGCATTTTCCGAGCTTTGGTGACACCGCGGAGAAGACGCAGAAGGAATGGCTGCTCGCGGTCTCGCGTCTCGCCGCGAGCGAGCGTTACCGCTTGCTCAGCGCGGAAGAAACGGAACAGGAACTCGCTCGCGTGTTGCGAGTGGAGCTGCGTGAGAAGCATCAGCCGATCGGCGCCTACACGCTGGAGGAGTTCCCGCGTTTCGTGCACATCGGTGCATCGGCCGCCGCCTTGAAGCAGGTCCGGGAAGAACTTCTGATTCTCTCCGGTCGCGCCAACCCGCTCTACCGGCCGATCATCTCGGAGTACGACAAGATCATCGTGCAGCTTTCGCACGAGAAGACAAAGCGTCTACCCGCGCGTCTGGCAGAGCTCCGCGCGATGCGCGAACACCTCGCACGGCGCATGAGCGCGATAGCCGATTACATGAACTGGTTCGAAGCCACGCAGTCGCGCGGCTCGAGTGGACAGTTCCGCGATTACATGAAAGCGGCAGAGCTCGCAGCCGATCGCGCATCTCATCGGCACGATCGCATTTCCGTTTACCTGGACGCCGTCGAGTCGGAGTTCTAAACGCGAATCTCTGCGGCAGCGCAGTTGCCGCTCAAGCATGCGGCGCGTATCATCGAGCCCACCTCATGCAGAAGATTGGATTCGCCGAAGCTCTCGACTCGATCGTCGCGACTGACCCACGTTACAGCCGCGACGCTTACGTGTTCCTGCGCGACGCGCTCGATTACACGACGAAGCAACAGAAGAAGATCAAAGGCGCGCCCGTTCGCCATGTGGCCGGTCCTGAGCTACTCGAAGGTGTGCGGCAATACGCGCTCAAGGAATTTGGTCCGATGGTCATGACGGTGCTCGCCTACTGGGGCCTGCGCACGACGGAAGACATCGGCCACATGGTTTTCAATTTGATCGGCGCAGGGATTTTCGGAAAGACGGAGGAAGACTCGATCGAGGATTTCAAGAACGTCTACGACTTCAACGAAGCGTTCGTGAAGCCGTTCGCGCCGGAGAAGGCCGCGCCGAAAGTGCAGCAGTTGCCGCCGGCTCTTCCCGCGCCGAAGGCGTCATGATCGCCACTGCAGAGCGGGTGAAAACACCCGCCGCTCCATCGGCCGCAATTTCGTTCCCGCCGCATTCCGCGACGGTGACGACGTTGCCGAACGGCCTGACGATCATCGTCCAGGAAGATCACAGCGCGCCGGTCGCGAGCGTGCAGGCGTGGTGCGGGACGGGCAGCATTAATGAAGACGAGCAGCTCGGCGCGGGCTTGTCGCATTTGCTCGAGCACATGCTTTTCAAGGGCACGACGAACCGCGGCTCGAATGAGATCGCGCAGGCTGTGCAGGACGTCGGCGGTTACATCAACGCCTACACGTCATTCGACCGCACGGTCTACTGGATCGATGTGCCGAGAGCGGGCACGAGCGCGGCGATCGACGTGCTCGCCGATGCGACAATGAACTCGACGCTGCCGGTCGAGGAATTCGCGAAAGAGCAGGAAGTCATCCGGCGCGAGTTCGCGATGGGCTTCGATGATCCGGATCGCATGGCGGGTCAGCTTCTCTTCGCGACCGCATACCAGGCGCATCCGTATCGGCTGCCGGTGATCGGGTTGATCGAAATCTTCAATCAAATCACGCACGCGGATCTGCAGGCCTATTACAAACGCCGCTACGTCCCTAACAACATCACCTTCGTGGTAGTCGGCGATGTCGATACGAAGGCGGTGCGCGAGCAGCTCGAGACGTTTTTCAAAAGTCATCCC
>JBJMWV010000271.1:0-9069 GCA_045809985.1 Chthoniobacterales bacterium
GCAGCGAGTCAGTCGTGGCAGGCAACATCATCATCCGCCAGCGCGGGACGAAGTTCATGCCGGGCAAGAACGTTGGGCTCGGCCGCGATTACACCATCTTCGCGTTGGTCGATGGCCAGGTGCGCTTCGATCGCGCCGGTCGTCGCGTAAACGTCGAGCCGGTCTCGGCTTCCGCCTAAATTTAGTCACCCCCAGAGCGCAGGCTGCGCTCGTTTCTCAGTCGCAGCACGGCACTGTTGCCGATTTGCTCGCGTTTACCGTATAACGAATTCGGGCATGAAATATCAGACGTATCTTCTCTTCGGGCCGCCGGGCAGCGGCAAGGGCACCCAAGGCAAAACGCTCGGCACGATCCCGCGCTTCTTTCATTGCGCATGCGGAGATGTCTTCCGCTCGATCGACACCCGCACGAAGGTCGGTCGCGCGTTCCTCGATTACTCGAGCAAAGGCCAGCTCGTCCCCGATGAGATCACGGTCGAACTCTGGAAAGCCCGGATCGATGCCGCGGTCGATGGCCACAACTTCAAGCCGGATATCGACACGCTCGTGCTCGACGGCATTCCGCGGAACGTCGCGCAGGCCGAGATCATGGACGATTTAATCAACGTCAAAAAAGTATTCCATCTCTCCTGTCCGAATCGCGCCGCGCTCTACGAGCGACTGAAGAAGCGCGCGCTGAAGGACAACCGGCTCGATGACGCGAACGAGGAAGTGATCAGCCGCCGTCTCGCGACCTACGAGCAAGAATCAAAGCCGGTGCTGGAATATTACGGCAAACGCCGCATCACCTGCATTGACGCCACGCAGCCGCCGCACAAGGTTCTGCTGCACATCCTGGAGAGTGTGAACGACCGGGTTGTGGAGCAATATGAGCCAGTCGCAGCAGCAGCAGTTTGAGAGTTTCACGGCCTCGAGCCTCTATTGCGAGAAGTGCAAGGCCGCTAAGCCGGTGCGCGAGCGACTCCTGCTCGTTCTGCCTGACAAGGAGATCTACGACTATCTCTGCACCGAGTGCGGATCGTCGGTAGGTTCGCGCGAGATCACGGCGGGCGAAAAGATGATGGCGCAATCGATGGCTGCGCGCCGTCCGCGCCGCGCCCGACCGGTTCAACGCCTGCCGCTCTAGCCACGCCATGCGCGTGGTCTTCATCGGCACGGGCGAAATCGGCGTGCCGGTCCTGCGCTGGCTGGCGAACTCGAACGAGCACGAGCTTCTCGGTGTAGTCACGCAGCCGGACAAACCGGTTGGTCGCGATCAACGAATTCAGCCGCCGCCGATCAAAGCTGCGCTCGCTGATGCGCAGATTCCGGTTATTCAGCCGGAGCGGATCAAACGCGAAGAAGCTGTCGCGCAGATTCGCGCGCTCGCGCCGGAGGTGATTGTGGTGATGGCGTACGGACAGATCCTGCCGCGCAGCGTGCTGGAGATCCCGTCGATCGCTTGCCTAAACCTACACGCGTCGCTGCTCCCTAAATATCGAGGCGCGGCTCCGATTCAGGCAGCGATTGCGGCGGGTGATCGCGAGACCGGCATCACGGTCATGTACATGGATGAAGGGCTTGATACCGGCGACATGCTCTTGAAGTCGGTCATCGAGATTGCGCCTAACGAGACTGGTCGCTCGTTGCATGATCGCCTCGCGGAGATTGCACCAGGCGCTTTGCAGAATGCGCTAGAGCTGCTCGCTTCGGGCACCGCGCCGCGCATTCCGCAGAACAATGATGAGGCGACGTACGCCCCAAAACTGGAGCGCGAACACGGGCAGATCGATTGGTCCGAATCTGCGGAAGCAATCGAACGGAAGATCCGCGCGTTCGATCCATGGCCCGGCACCTTCACGATTCTGCGCGATGAACCTGGCGTCGAACGAAAGCTGAAGATCTTCTCCGCGACAGTAGCTCAGAAGAACTCCGCGCCTCCTGGCGAGATGATCGTTGGCGACAGCGGCATTTTCATCTCTACGGGCGACGGCGCGCTGGGGCTCGATGACGTGCAGCTCGAAAGCAAGAAGCGGATGCGCGCGGCAGATTTTGTCCGTGGCCAACCGTGGCTTGCGACCGCGCGCGCGGTGTCATTTTCCTTCCCAACCACGCAGTCATCTGTTTGATCTTTCCGGCCATGCAAACCGACGGAGCCGGACCAGTTTACAAGCGCGTCGTGATCAAGCTGAGCGGCGAAGCGTTGCGTGAGCCCGGCGCGAAAGAGAACATCTCGCCGCAGATCGTGCGCGAGCTCGCGCAGAACGTGAAACGCGTGCACGACCTCGGCGTGCAGACGTCGGTTGTGATCGGCGGCGGGAATATCTGGCGCGGACTCACCGCGAGCCACAAAGGGATGGACCGCACGACCGCGGATTACATGGGTATGCTCGCCACGGTGATCAATGGTCTCGCTTTGAAGAGCGCGCTCGATGAGCTCGGCGTTGAGACGCGTGTGCAAACTGCGATTGAAATGCAGAACGTCGCGGAGCCTTTCATTCTCGGTCGCGCGATTCGCCATCTCGAAGTCGGCCGCGTCGTCATCTTCGTCGCCGGCACTGGCAATCCGTATTTTTCCACCGACACGACCGCAGCGCTTCGCGCGAGTGAGATTCGCGCCGATGTGATTCTAAAAGCGACAAAGGTGGACGGCGTTTACGATTCGGACCCGAAGGTGAATTCTGAGGCGAAACGGTTCGAGCGTCTCACCTATACTGACGCGCTCTCGCAGCGCCTGAAGGTGATGGATTCGACTGCGTTCAGTCTCTGCATGGATAACCGCATTCCGATCATCGTCTTCGATATGAACCAGCCGAGTAACTTCACCGATGTCGTGCTCGGAAAAACGATCGGCACGACTGTCTCGGAGTGATTGTCCGTTGCTGACCGCGCGTCGCTGATCGAACGTCCAACTTCATGAGCGCAGAGGACATTTTGTTCGAAACCGAAGAGGGAATGGAGAAGAGCGTGGACTACATGGTTCACGAATTTTCCGCAGTGCGGACCGGGAAAGCTTCGCCCGCGCTGGTCGAAAACGTCGACGTGGATGCTTACGGCTCGGCGATGAAGTTGAAGCAGCTCGCGCTCATCACGACGCCGGAACCGAGGTTGCTCGTCGTGCAGCCGTTCGACGCTGCGACCGTGCGCGACATCGAGAAGGCGCTGAAGGAATCCAAGATCGGCATCACGCCGCTAGTCGATGGGAAGCTCATTCGCCTGCCGATTCCCGAGCTTTCGGAAGAGCGTCGCAAAGATCTCGTCAAAGGCTTGCGTCAGATGGCGGAAGAAGCGCGCGTCCGTGTGCGCGCGCATCGCCGCACCGCGATCGACGAAGGCAAGAAGCTGCAGAAAAGCGGCGAGTTGACGGAAGACGGCTTGCGCGACCTCGAAGCCGACGTGCAGAAGCTGACAGACAAATTCGTCAAAACAATCGACGAAAACTTCGAGCGCAAAGAAGCCGAAGTGATGAAGGTCTAACGAGACCTACATCCTAACCAGGTCGAGCAGGAACTGGCACCACAGATAGACCATTCCGCGGAACGAGTACTTCACGTCGTGCTCGTCGACTGACTTGAGCACGCCCTTGTCGATGTTGTGTTTGATCTGCTCGCGCAGGTCGTTCTCGATCTCACTCTGAATGCGCTCGTCGTTCATCGAGTCAATCACGCTCGTCTCCACCTCATTGGTGCGGAGGAAAAGCTTGTGACTCTGGTAGAGCTGCCAGAATGATTGATCCGGCCGTTGGCGGTTGATCCGAAACGACGGCGTCAGCTTCAGTCCGTACGAGAGCGGGTAATTCCACGTCGTCCAAATCGTGCCGTCGTGCGCGCGCGATGAAATCCGCAGGTAATAAAACGACAGGTCGTTCTGCTCGTTCAGGCAGATGGTCGCCTGCGCGCGATCTTCCTCTTTGTAAAACAGCCGAAAGAACTGCCGGTAATCTTCCCAGTCCCAGCCGGCATCGTTGACATGCTTGAAGCCTTCGTTCTCGATCTCGCGCGTGATCTCGTTCAGCGTAGGGAAAATATCCGACGATGGTGGGCTTTTCGGCCGTAGCGCTTTTTCTTTGGGCAAACGCAACGCGCGGATGCGCGTGAGGATCTCGAGCCAGGGCAAAAAGAGCCACGCCAGCGCGCCACACGTTCCCGCGATCCAACTACCGGTCGCGAAGTAGATCGCGAGAAACGTCGACGCGAGGATGCCGAGCGCGCCCGCCTTTTGCGCGGCCGAATTCTGATAGCTTCGCAGCGCAACGCTGAGCACCGCCACGCCCAGCGTGATAAGAAGGCCGAACAACATCTACGGTTTGATTCCGTGTTCGGTCAGAAATTTCTCGAGCTGATCAGTATCGAAATTGGCGAGCACTTCGCCGCCGGCCACGAGCGTCGGGACGTAGGTTTGGTCGGAAATTTCGACCATCTCTTTGTAGGCGTCGCGGTGCTGTCCGACGTCGATCTCGGTGAACTTGAACCCCTTCTCTTCCAGGTACTCCTTCGCGTCGATGCACCAGGAGCACCATTCCCGGCTGTAGAGTTTGATGTCGGTCGCCACAGAGAAAATTAGAACATCGCGACTCGATGCGTCAACAGATGCAGGCAAATCATCGCCTAACGACTAATACGATTTCGCCCAGATGACGCGCTGCCGGCTCGGTTCGCCGGTGAAGATACACGTGCCCGCTTCATCCGCTTGAAAAGGGATGCAGCGGATTGTGACCTTGAGATCGTTCTTCACCTGCTCCTCGACTGCGCGTGAGCCGTTCCAATGCGCGAGCGCAAACCCGCCGTGGATCTCCGGCTTCCCGGAATTCTTCGGCGTGAAGAAGTCGTAGAATTCTTCCTTCGAATTGATTGTCCGCATGTTCGCGTCACGGAATCCGGTCGCGCGCTGCAGGAGATTGCTCTGGATCGATTCGAGCATTCCGGTCGTTTGCCTAACGAGTTCTTCCGTAGCGACGACCTCCTTCGTTTTCATGGGCTGATCACGCCGGCTGACTGCTACTTTGCCGGTCTCGAGATCACGCGGCCCGAGTTCAACTCGCAGCGGCACGCCCTTTTTGATCCATTCCCAATTTTTCACGCCACCGCCGAGATCGCGGCGATCAACTTCAACTTCGATCGGTGCGCCGGCGTATTGCTGCGCGCGCAACTCGCTCGCCAGCTTCTCCGCAGCTTCGAGGACAGCGGCGCGTGTCTCTTCCTTCGGCGTGATCGGCAAAATTACGACATGCGTCGGCGCAATGCGCGGCGGGAGGACGAGTCCATCGTCATCCGCATGCGCCATGATCACGGTGCCGACGAGCCGTGTGCTCACGCCCCAGCTTGTCGTCCAACCGAACTCCTGCTTGCCGTCGCGCGTCTGGAATTGAATGCCGCTCGCGCGCGAGAAGTTTTGCCCAAGAAAATGAGACGTTCCGGCTTGGATCGCTTTGCGATCCTGCACCATTGCTTCGATGCAGAGCGTCTGCACCGCGCCGGGAAAGCGCTCGCTCTCTGACTTCTCACCCGCGAAAACCGGCACCGCGAGATGCTCTCGCGCGAACTCGGCATACACATCGAGCATCCGCTGAGTTTCTTCGCGCGCTTCGGCTTCGCTTTCGTGAACGGTGTGTCCTTCCTGCCAAAGGAACTCAGTTGTGCGGAGGAAAATGCGGGGCCGCATCTCCCAGCGCACGACGTTGCACCACTGATTGATCAGGATCGGCAGGTCGCGATAGCTCTGGACCCACTTTGCGTAGGTCGCGCCGATGATCGTTTCCGATGTCGGGCGGATGACGAGCGGCTCAGTCAGTTCCGCAGACGGTGAAGGTCGCATCTTTCCATCCGCGCCGATATCGAGCCGATGATGCGTCACGACCGCGCATTCCTTGGCGAAGCCTTCGACGTGCTCCGCTTCCTTCTGCATGTAGCTGAGCGGAATGAAGAGCGGGAAGTAGGCGTTGCGATGTCCCGTTGCCTTGAACATCGCATCGAGCTGTCGCTGCATGTTTTCCCAGATGCCGTAGCCCCACGGGCGGATCACCATGCAGCCGCGCACGTCCGACGGCTCGGCCAGTTCCGCCGCGCGGATGACCTGCTGATACCACTCGGGGAAATCGTCCTCGCGCCGCGGTGTGATTGCCGTCTTCGCGGGCGCGGCAGTTTGGTTCGCCATAAGGGGCGGCGACATTACGCTCCCGCGCCAACTGCGCAACTTTGCCGCGCCGATGGGTTTTCAGTCAGAGAAACATGAAAACCACAACTGTGCTCATCGTCACCGCGATCGCCGCGGCCTTGCAGCTCGCGCCGCTCAGTTACGCACAAGGTAACGACGACGACCGCGGCTTCCGTCACCATGGTCGACACGGCCGCATCTTCGCGAACTTGTCACCAGACGAACGCACGAAGCTTCGCGCCGCGCATCAGCAGGCGATGGCCGATCCCGCAGTCCAAGCGGCGAAGGATCGTCAGCGCCAGGCGCACCGCGAATTCCAGGAGCTGCATCGCCAGAAGATGATCCAGGCCGATCCGTCGGTTCAGCCGATTCTGGAAAAGATCCAGGCGGAACGCCGCGGAAAGATCTAGCGCTAATTCCGCGCGACCAGCGTGTCGTTAGGCGACTGATCGCGCTCAGCGTACGCGCCGGCGAATTCGATGCTGCAGATCGTGCGATATTGCGCATGCGGGCCAACCGCGGCGCCGGCGAAGGCATACGCCGAACTGAAGATATTCGCGCGGTGCTTCCGGTTGCGCAGGCCGTCGTCGATGATCAACGCCATCACGATCTCGCGAGCGCCGGAGCGTCCACAGGAAAGATTCTCGCCCCACGTTCCACTCCACATTCCATAGCGATTAATCCGCATGCCGACGTCGCTGCCGTCGCGACCTTTGTGGCTCATGCCGCCGCCAACCTGTTCCGCGCAATTATCGGCCGCGGCGTGTGACATGCCGGGCGAAAACGCGAGCGGAGCCTGCGGCGCAGCTTTCCGGAGGAATTGGATGGCTTCATCGACGGCGCGCGTTCCCTCCTTCGTCCGCATCGCGGTACGTCCTGGCAAAACGAGCAGATTGCCCTGAAAGCTCGCCCGCAGCTCCCCGAGATAGGTTGCGTATAGCGCCGGATTCTGGCGGGCCAGATTCATCTCGCGCACGATCGCGCTGCCGGAGGTTTCCGTTGGCGCCGCAGTCGCAACTGAGATGAAGGAGGCAGCGAGAACAAAGGCAGCAAAAGGGCGGATCATCGCCCCTATAAAAAGCAGCCGCGGTGCCAGCGATCAGCGGGTTGACATTCCCCGCCTCACCGGTAGCTTCCGTGCCCTTTCTGCCACGAAGATGAAGACGTTTTCCGCTAAAGCCAACGAGGTCCCCCGCAAGTGGTGGATCATCGATGCCAACAATCAGGTGCTCGGCCGCGTCGCGGTCAAAGCTGCGAACCTCCTCCGCGGCAAAGAGAAGGCCATTTTCACGCCGCACGTCGACACTGGCGATTTCGTGGTTGTGATCAACGCCGAGAAGGTGCGCGTGACCGGTAAGAAGGAAGACCAGAAGACCTACATGAGCTTTTCCGGCTATGTCGGCGGTCACAAAACCGAGAACGTGAAGGCTCGCCGTGAGCGTCATCCGGAGTTGATGGTCGAGCGCGCGATCCGCGGCATGATCCCGCACAACCGCCTCGGTCGCTCCGTTTACCGGAAGCTCAAAGTCTACAAGGGCGACCTCCACCCGCACAGCGCGCAAGCTCCGACGCTCGTCAATTTTTCCTAACGAATCATGGCAACGACTGAGGAATTCATCGCAACGGGCCGCCGCAAGACTTCTGTCGCGCGCATTCGCATGGCCGCGGGTAACGGCAAAATCGACGTCAACGGGAAGAGCTTCGAAGAATATTTCCCAACCATCCCGCTGCAGAACACTGTGCTTCAGCCGTTGCAGGCGGTGAAGCTGACGAACTCCTACAATCTTTCGATCAACACCACGGGCGGCGGTGCGACCGGACAGGCCGGCGCGGCGCGTCTCGCGATTGCGCGCGCTTTACTTCAGGTCGACGCGAACCTCCGCGGCACCCTGAAAGCTGAAGGCCTGCTGCGCCGCGATCCGCGGATGAAAGAACGGAAGAAGGCCGGCCAGCCCGGCGCGCGCAAGCGGTTCCAGTTCTCGAAGCGCTAGTCGCCTAACGCGCAACAGCGCGCTCACCAAAAGTAGCTGCCGGCGGCCTGCATCAGGATCGTCTGGCCGAAGACGAGCCAGGCGAGCTGCGCCTTCTCTGCCTCGGTCGCATTCCGCTGGTTCAAATAGCGAGCGATCGGCAGGAGCAGAAACGGGTAAAGGAAGTTGCAGATTCGCGCTGTCTCGCCGACGCGAAACGTTCCTGCCGCGAGCAGCAACGCGAATGAACCGAGCGCGAGCCATGTCGCGATGTGCCGCTGCGATCCTCGAACGCTACGCACGAACAGCAGGCAGAGATACGGACCGAAGAACAGCATCACCTCACCGATCGATTGCAGCCGCGAGACAAAGTAATCGAGCGGATTGTGCAGCAGCATGAAGCCGTGCTCGTTCTCGATCGCAGAGGCCGTTCGGAATGATGCGAGCAGATTGAATCCGGAAGCGAAGTAGATCGCCACGTAAACTGCGATGACCGCGAGAACGACCGCGGTCGCGCGAATGATATTCCGCCGCTTGATCAGTTCGTAGCCGAAAAGAACCGGAACGATCCACACGGCGAGAAACGTCAGCATGAATGAGGTCACCAGCAGTGCAGCGGCTGCGAAGAGATGGAGCGCGGTCGCGCGCTTGAAGCAGTAAAACACGCCGAGCAGTAGCGCCGCAACCAGCGCGTCGACCGTTGCGAGATAGTATATCTGTACGGAAGGAAGGAGCAGGAAAAGGGACGTCATGAAGCGGGCGAGATGTGGCTGGAATTCCGTGACGAGCAGCTTGTAGAAAAACCACGCAGCGCTCGTGACAGCGACGGCAGCGATTAGGAGCGAGATCAGCGCAGGTTCTTTGAGCGCCTTGTTCAGCGCGTAGATCAGCAGCACCGGTCCGGGCGGATGCGTGCGCGCGTGCATGTGGAGCGTTGGTTGAACCCCATTGTAGTTCCGGAAGAACC
>JBJMWV010000272.1:0-2454 GCA_045809985.1 Chthoniobacterales bacterium
CGGCTTCTTCGCGTCGAAATCTGCGGAGCCCGAGCCCGACGCGAGAACCACCTGTCCATCGCGTACAACCGAGACGACTGCGCCCGCCATATTGCGATTCAAGAGCTGCGAATTGATCAGGCCATCAAGGAACGGCTCGAGGTCAGCGTGGGTGAGTTCGGGCGCCGCCGAAAGAAGTGCGGAAGGCGTCGCTTCCGGCTGCGGCGAAGCAGCCGGCGCGGGCGTGAAAAACGGCGACGGCGCGGGGCCTTGCGCGAAGGCAGTCTGCGCGATGACGATCAGCGCAGCCGCGAGCCAGAATTTCGGAAACATTCGCGCACTGTCTCAGGCGACGAACGCGCCGCAAGTTGTCTGACGAATCACTTCTGCTCGAAGATTTCGCTGCGCGACACGCGCTCGCCTTTCATCAGCACAACCGAGATTGCCGAGAGTGCGTGCACGTCCTGCAACGGATTGCCGTCGACGACCAACAATGTCGCTTCCTTGCCTTCCTCGACCGTGCCGATGCGTGAATCAGCACGCAGCAGTTTCGCAGCGTTGGATGTCGCTGCTTGCAGCGCGACGTCCAGCGGAATGCCAGCTTCCGTCCAAAGCTCGATCTCATGCTGCACCGTCGGGCCATGCAGGACGAGGAAGTTACCGGCGTCGCTTCCGGTCACGAGCGTCACGCCAGCCTGCCATGCGCGGACCAGGTTCCGTCCGCCGGTCTCGAGTGAGACGGGATAGTGCGAGATCCCTTTGCGCACTTCGGCAAATTGCTCACTTCCGGCTGCGCGCATCGTCGACTCGAGTAAGTCTTTCGGTGTGACCTGTTGGACTAACGAGCGCTTAAGCAGGTCGGCTTTGCCGGCGCCGAAATCGCGCAGGCCTTCTGCTACTGACATTGTTGGATCGTAGGCGATGCCTTTATCCTTCATCGCCGCGAAGGTCGCTTCCGGAACTTCCTCAAGAAACGATCCGTGTTCGATCGAATCCGCGCCTAACGAGACTGCGTCGGTTACGTCCTGCGCTTTTGCGGTGTGTACGGCGACCGGCAGATGTTTCGCATGTGCTTCGTCTGCGACCGCGTGGAGGAGATTCACGTCCATGCGATTGAAGACATAACCCGGCACGCCTCCTTCGAGGACGCCCTTGATCGCATCGACACCTTCTTTCGCGAGGTCGTCCACCTGGCGCTGCGCCTCATCTGCAGTATGCGGCGTCCGCACGAACTGGGCGTTGAAGGCATCACGCATTCCTTCAGGAAGAAACTTCCCGTACTCGGTGCCGTGCCCGCCTTCAGTGGTAAAGAGCGGGCCGCAGAAGAACAACTCCGCGCCAAGCTTCTCGCCGCTCGCGAACAGATGGCGGAGCTTTTGCATTCTACTAAGGTCATCGCCGGCGCTGCGCACCGCCGTTACGCCGCTATACAAGTAAGCTTCGAGCTCACGCTGCGCCGATTTGGGATCAAGCGTCTTCGCAACGTCATCGTAGAAACCACCTGTGGCGCCAAGGTGCACGTGCATGTCGATCAGGCCCGGCAACACAGTCTTACCGGCCGCTTCGATCGCCTCCGCGTTGAGCGACTTTGCGGTTGGCGCGCTACCTTCAAACACCTTCTCGATCTTACCTTTCCGCACGAGCACCGAGCCGGACTCGATCACCTTGCCGTTGCCGACGAAGATGCGCGCGTTCTCGATCAGCCAGGTATGACCGCGTTGCAGATCGCGCGAGAGGATGCGGGTCTTCGTGAGGTTCTCGCTACTCCACGCCTGATATGCGCCGAGGAAGAGGAAGGGAAGGAAGGCGACGAGCACCCATAGTTTGGCTGCAGGCCGAAGCTTCTCTTCCTTTTCCCACCGAAACAGCTTCGTCGCGATGAACGTGCCGATCGCCGTGGTGATGAGCAATGCCAGCACTGCCTGCCAGTTCTGCAAGACAGTCTCACCGCGTTGGATGATGCCGGCCATGCCAGACATCAGGTAAGTCGCGGGCACAAACTGCGTCAGGCGTTGCAGCCATTCCGGAAACAAGGTTATCGGAATAGTCATGCCGCTCAGGAAAAGCATTCCCATGTAGAGCGGCTGGATAAGGAGATTGCTCTCCTGTGACGAATTAACTACCGCCGCGATGATCAAGCCGATCGCGCGAAAAGCGAGCGAGCCGACGGCGACGAAAATGAAGAACGAGATAAGGTTCGTCGGCATCGTCATGCCGTAGAACTTCATCGCGAAGACGAGTGTGAAGACGACTGTCGGCAGGAAGAGGATCATGCCGGACGTGATCGACGCGAGCAGCAACGGCACAGGCGAGATAGGTGTCACCTTGTAGCGGCGAAGCACGTTCGCTTCGCGATCCATCACTGCGCGCATTCCTGCGCCGTAAAGCCCGTTCCCGAGAATCCCGAGTGCGAGCACCATCGCGACGACGCGGTTAATCGCTGAGCCCTGCTGCGCTTTGAAGAGCAGCGCGAAG
>JBJMWV010000273.1:0-4923 GCA_045809985.1 Chthoniobacterales bacterium
CATCACGAGAAACTCACCGTTTACCAACGCGCGATAGAATTCGCGGGCTGGTCGCAAGAGTTGATCGAAACGGTGACGAAGAAGACGACAACGCGTGATCAGCTGGAACGCGCCGGTGACTCAATCGCTCTGAACATCGCGGAAGGTAACGGCAAGTTCTCTCAGAAGGATCGCGCGCGGTTCTTCCAAATCGCGCACGGCTCAGCTCTCGAATGCGCAGCGTGTCTTGATCTTCTCGTGGCGCGACGCTGCTGCGACACCGCCGCGATCACCAGAGGCAAGGAACTCCTCGAAGAAGTTGTCCGAATGCTCTTCGTTCTTCTTGATCAGTTGGGCTGCAGAATCGCCGAAGATGAGCCGGCCTACGGCGAGCGAGAAGAAGCAGAGGAAGAGGGAGAGGAAGAGTAGCGATGGCGATCATCGTTCCACGCCCGAACCTCACCTGGAAAGAGCGCGTCTATTTGCCCGCGATCTTGAGCGGGCTCGCGATCACGTTCCGCCACTTGAAGAACATGATCTTCGGCCGCACGCACGTGACGATGCAATATCCGGAGCAGAAGTGGGATGCGCACCTGCCCGATCACTATCGCGGCGCGCCCGCCTTGGTGAAGGATGTCGCCGGCCGCATCCGCTGCGTCGCGTGTCAGCTCTGCGAATTCATCTGCCCGCCGCGCGCGATCAAGATCATTCCCGGCGAACTGCCCGGCGACGATAAGTTCGCCAAGGTCGAGAAGTATCCTAACGAATTCGACATCGACATGATCCGCTGCATCTACTGCGGCATGTGTGAAGAGGTTTGCCCGGAGCAGGCGATTTTCCTGCGCAAAGATTACGCCATCACCGGCACGACGCGCGAAGAGATGGTGCATCACAAGGACAAGCTGCTCGAGATCGGCGGCGTGATGAACGGCGTGGTCCTGAAGTGGAACGAGAAGAAGTAGCCTAACGAGAGACTAACGAATGCCTGCGCTACTCTTCTGGCTGTTTGCTCTCGTGATGCTCGGCTTCGGCGCCGCAGTCGTGCTCAACCGCAATCCGATCGCGAGCGCGCTCAGTCTCGTCGTCAGCTTCCTCGGACTCTCCGCGCTGTTCATGGGTCTCGATGCCTTCTTCATCGGCATCATCCAGGTGCTGGTCTACGCGGGCGCAGTGATGGTGTTGTTCCTGTTCATCATCATGCTGCTCGATCTTCGCGCAGAGGAACGCCGCAAGATCAACATGACGGCAACGATCGGCGGCGGCGCAGTCGCGGCTGCATTGTTCGTGCAGATCTACCTCGTGGTCGGCCAGCTCCGCGCCAGCGGCGAGACGTTCCCGCCGCTTTCATCCACCCGCACCGACGACGTCCGCGATGTCGGCCTTCTCCTCTTCGGAAGTTACAACCTGCCGTTCCAGATCATCGGCGTGCTCGTGCTGGTCGCGACCATCGGCGTGATCGTGCTGAGCAAACGCGAGCTGCGCTGAACCATGGCGACGCTCGGCCAATATCTGCTCGTTAGCGGCGCGCTTTTCACGATCGGCTTCGCCGGCGTGATGCTGCGCCGCAACATCATCATCATCTTCATGTCGCTGGAGCTGATGTTGAACGCGGCCAATCTCTCGTTAGTCGCCTTCTCGCGTTATCGCGTGACCAATGGCCTCCCGAACTACAACGCGCAGGTCTTCGTCTTCTTCATCATCACCGTCGCGGCCGCGGAAGTCGCGGTCGGTCTCGCCATCATCGTCGCCCTCTATCGCGCGCGCCAGACGACGCACGTCGAGGACATCAGCACCCTGAAGTTTTAGCGCGATGAACAACGGCTTGCTTCCCTGGGCGGTTCTGATTTTGCCGCTGATCTCCGCGGCGATCATCACGCTCGTCACGAAGCCTTCGCGCAACACGAGCGCATTCATCTCCGTCGGCGCGGCGGTTATCGGCTTCGCGGTCAGCTGCATCATCTTCGTGTCTCCCGATTCGCCGGTCGTCCAATTCACCTGGATCGATCTACGCCCGCTCTTCTACGTCCCCCTTGGCCTGACGCTCGACCCGCTGAGCAAAATGATGCTCGTCCTCGTCACCGGCGTCGGCGCGCTCATCCACATCTACTCGTTAGGCTACATGCGCGATGACGACGGCAAATCGCGCTACTTTGCCTCCTTGTCGCTCTTCATGTTCTCGATGCTCGGCATCGTCCTCGCGAACAACTTCGTCATGATGTTCATCTTTTGGGAGCTGGTCGGCGTCAGCTCCTATTTGCTCATCGGGCATTGGTTCGAGCGCGACAGCGCGGCCAACGCGGCGAACAAGGCCTTCATCACAAATCGTCTCGGCGACTTCGGCTTCATGCTTGGAATCCTCATGACGTGGAGCGCGACCGGCTCGGTTGTCTTCAGCGAAGTCGCGGGCAAGATCGGCGGCCTAACAACTCATCCGGGCTTCCTCACCGCTGCCGCTCTGCTCATCTTCTGCGGCGCAGTCGGCAAGTCCGCGCAATTCCCGCTCCACGTCTGGTTGCCGGACGCGATGGAAGGCCCGACGCCGATCTCCGCGTTGATCCACGCCGCGACGATGGTCGCCGCCGGCGTCTACATGCTCGTCCGCGTCAGCTTCCTCATCCAAGTCTCACCGCAAGCGCTCACCGTCATCGCATGGATCGGCACCATCACGGCGGTGATGGCCGCGCTCATCGCGACGCAGCAGAACGACATCAAACGCATCCTCGCCTACTCCACGTTGTCGCAGCTCGGCTACATGGTGATGGCCGTCGGCCTCGCGTCCGGCGACGCCGCGATGTTCCACCTTTTCACCCACGCCTTCTTCAAAGCGCTCCTCTTCCTCGGCGCCGGCTCGGTCATCATCATGCTCCATCACGAGCAAAACATCTGGCGCATGGGCGGACTCGCCAGCCGGCTGCGCGTGACGTTCATCACCTTTCTAATTGGCACCCTCGCGCTCATCGGTTGTCCGCCGTTCAGCGGCTTCTTCAGCAAGGACGCGATCCTCGCTCTCGCCTTCGAAAAGAACCCGCCGATTTTCTGGCTCGGCCTTTTCACCGCGTTCCTGACCGCGTTCTACATGACGCGACTGATCGTGGTCGCGTTCCTCGGCAAGCCGCGCAGCGAAAACGCGGAGCACGGGAAAGAATCGCCGTTCGTCATGAGCGGAGTGCTCGTGGTGCTTGCGATCCCAGCGACCATCGCCGGCTTTGGTTTCTTCGCGACGCGCTTCCTGAAGTTGCCGCACGATGAACACGCCGTGCAGACCGTCCCGATTCTAGCGCTCAGCGCGATGGTGATCGGCGTCGCGCTCGGATTCATCCTCTACCGCAATCGCGAATCGGATCCGCTGCACCTCGGCGCGCTGCAGCATCGCCTTTACTTCGATGAGCTTTACGCGCGGCTGATCGCAGCGACGCAAGGACTGCTCGCCGACATCTCCGCGTTCATCGACCGCTGGATTCTCGACGCCGGCGCAGTCCGCGGTGCGAGCGGCGCAACCTACGGCTTCGGCGCGCTGTTGCGCTTGCTCCAAGTCGGAAACTTGCAGGCCTACGCATTCATCTTCGGGCTCGGAATCGTCGGCCTGATCTACTTCACCGTCTTCCGATGATTCTGCTCTTCATCGTCTTCTGCCCGATCATCGCCGCCGCGCTGATTCTGCTCGGCTCGCCTGCGCGCACGACCGCGCTGATCGCATCAGGAGCAACGCTGCTCGCTGCGATCGGCGCGTTCATGGGTTTCAAACCAGGCGGCTTCAACTACATCACGACGCTTCCGATCAGCGCGGAATGGCGACTGAACTTCTCGTTAGGCGTCGACGGCCTCAGCCTGATCATGCTGCTGCTGACCGCGATCGTCACGCTCGCCGCCGTTTGGTTCGCGAACAACGTCACGCGCTACGAACGCGCGTTCTACGCATCGCTCCTTTTCATCTCCGCCGGCGCGATCGGCGCCTTCGCATCGCTAGATCTCTTCTTCTTCTACGCCTTCCACGAGCTCGCGCTCATCCCCACGTTTCTGCTCATCGGCATCTGGGGCAGCGGCGATCGCTACACCGCCGCGTGGAAGATCACCATTTATCTCGCGACCGGCAGTTTCATTCTGCTCATCGGGTTAATCATGCTCTACCGCAGCGTGCCGGAAGCGGCGCGCACCTTCGATTTGCGTCAGCTACAAACCGCGGCCGTCCAGATCCCCGCGAACGCACAGCAGCAGATCTACATCCTGCTCCTGATCGGCTTCGGCATCCTGATCTCGCTCTTCCCCTTCCACACCTGGGCGCCTGAAGCGTACGCTTCAGCGCCCGCGCCGGCCGCGATGTTGCACGCCGGCGTGCTCAAGAAATTCGGCCTCTACGGCCTGCTCCGCATCGCGGTGCCGATGTTACCCGAAGGCCAGCGCCACTGGGCCTGGCTGCTCATCATCCTCTTGTTAGGCAACATCATCTACGTCGGCCTGGTCACGATCGCGCAGAAGCGGCTCGATTGGATCCTCGGCTACTCGAGCGTGATGCACATGGGCTACATCTTTCTCGGGATCGCGAGCGGCAACATCATCGGCACGAACGGCGCCGCGATCCTGATGTTCGCGCATGGTCTGTCGATCGCGCTCCTCTTCGCCATCGCCGGACAAATCCGCGAACGCACTGGCAGCCTGCTCCTCGAAGATCTCGGCGGTCTCGGCAAAGTGATGCCGCTCGCTTCTTTCATCTTCGGGATCGGCGTCTTCGCCTCGATCGGCCTGCCCGGGTTCGCCAACTTCGCCGCCGAAGTGATGGTCTTCTTCGGCGCCTTCCGCAACGGCGCTGACCTAAGCGCGTTTCACACCTACCAAGTGACGACGCTGCTCGCTTTGTGGGGCGTCGTGATCTCCGCCGTCTACATGCTGCGCGCATATCGCGCGACGTTCATGGGCTCAATGAACGACCGCTGGTCCGCGCTGACC
>JBJMWV010000274.1:0-5746 GCA_045809985.1 Chthoniobacterales bacterium
CGATGCCTAACAAGTCCAGGGCACGCACGCCGCCGATCCCGAGGACCATTTCCTGGCGCATACGCATCTCGAGGTCGCCGCCGTAAAGCTCCGCAGTGATCAGTCGATCTTCGGGCGTGTTCTCAGCCACGTCGGTATCGAGCAGGTAGAGATTTATCCGCCCGACGTGCAGTTCCCAAATTTTCGCAAGCACGTCGCGATCGAGAATGCGCACGGAAACAAGCACGCGCGCATCGTTCTGCCGCACTTCGCGAATCGGCAGATGATGAAAGTTCTGATTGAGCGAGACCGCGCCTTGCACGCCATCGCGATCGATCTGCTGCTTGAAGTACCCGTGTCGATAAAGCAGGCCGACCGCGACGAAGTTCAGGTCGAGATCGCTCGCCGATTTGCAGTGATCGCCCGCGAGAATCCCGAGACCGCCGGAGTAGTTCGGGATCGATTCGTGAAACCCGAACTCGGCCGAGAAATACGCGACGGTGTTCTTGATTGCCTTGCCTTCGCCGGTCTTTCCGTAGGTGTCCTTGCGCGCGAGATATTTTTTAAACGCACTGTGGACCTCCTTCAGTTCGCGCCCGAAATCATCGTCCTCCGCGACCTCGACCAGCCGCGCCTGCCGCGAGAGTTGTAGCATCCGGACTGGGTTGTGATTCGTCCGCTCCCACAGCTCGGGATCGAGATGGCGAAAGAGGCGCCGCGCCGAAGGCTCCCAAGTCCACCAGACGTTGAAGACAATCTCGCGCAGCGGCTCGAGAGCGGGCGGCAGCTTGGGGACGACGTTGTAAGTCAGGAATTTCGGCATCGGGGAAGGGCCTCAGGAGTAAGAGCGCGAGATTTTGTCAGGAAAATGCCTAGCAGCAAGCGTTCCGTCAGGGCTCACACCTCCTGGGAGCACGTGGCTAAGCATGGTGTAGCCACGGGCCTGTGGCCCGTCGTCACCCTGAGTTCGGGGTACCGCGCAAACGGCCCATAGGGCCGTGGCTACACACTTACAGCTCGTGCTTCGGCGTGATGAACAGGCCGAGAAAGAATCCGCTCACCAATCCGCTCATGTGCGCAGCCATGCTGACCTGCGGCGTGTAGAAATCGAAGGCGGTCTGCAGCGCGACGATGACGCCAATGTTGATCAACCGCTGCCGCGCGAGCGGTGCGTGTCGATGGCCTAACAAGACGCCGGCCCACGTGCCGACGATTCCCATGACTGACCCAGACGCGCCCACGAGCAGATCGGCCTGAGTCCACCCGAGTCTCCACAACAACAGCACGCCCGCGCTCGAGCCGATACCGGAGAGTAGATACGCGACAGCGAAGCGCGCCGTGCCGATCCAACGCTCGAGCGCTGGCCCGAGAATGAACAGGCCGTAGAGATTAAAAACCAGATGAAGCGCGCCGTAATGCAGGAACAACGCGGCGACGAGGCGCCAGTATTCATGTTGCGTGAAGACGAAGAATGGCTCGAGCGCGCCGAGGCGATGCAGCGTCCAGGAGTTAGTCGCGCCGCCGCGCGCCATCTCCACGACGAACATCGCGACATTCAGCACGATGAAGGTCAGAACCGCCGGAGTGATGCGGGAACTCTGCGCGGGGATGCTTTGTTCAAACCCGCGTTCGAATCGTGCGACAACTGCTTCGTTAGGCGGACTCAGCGGAAGCGGCGGGAGCAACCCGCGGCGCGCGAGTCGTTGGGTCGCGTCCGCTGCGATCAGCGCGTCGGAAGTGTTCCGGCGCAAGTTCTCGAGACGCGTGCCACCCGCGGTAAAATCACCGGCCGCGCTTTCGCTGGTTGCGATCCAGAACTCGCGCGTGTCGTCAGGCAAACGAAGTCGCTTCGATTCGAATAGCCTAACGAGTGCTTCAGTCCGTCCGCAGAAGGCGAAGACCATGGGAAGGCTGGCGGCGAACACCGGCTGGTAGAGCGGCGAGCCGAGGAGCATCGGCGCTCGCCCGGCGAATTGCAGGACAAGTTCGTCGCGCAGCCCAAGCTCGCCAAGCGCGCGGAAGTAAAGCGGAAGCAGTGACGGATCGTCGCCAACTCCGACGCGAGGAACGTTGCGCAGGCACCAGTCGAGCAATCCCTGCCAATCACCTGCGACGCGGAATTGTTGCGCGGCCGCTTGTCGACTCGCCCGCGAAGTTCCGCTCGCGACTTCGCGCAACATCCGGAGCGATTCGTCGCGTTCGCCGCGTTGCGCGAGCGCCATCGCCCGCAGCAAACGTTCATGATGGCGTAATGCCCCTGCCGGATGCAACGGCCCAAGGAACGCAATGATGCGTGCCGCTTCCGCATAGCGCTGCGCGCTCGCGAGATTCATCACGCGCCGCAGCGCCCACGCTGGAACGAAGAGCAGCGCGAGCCACGCGCCTCCGCCAATGAACCCGGCGCTGCGCGGCGCAATCGCCCACGCGAACCCGGTCACGATCAGCACCGCGAGCGACGCGAGTTGCCAGCCGCGATTGACGGCCGCGCGCTGCCACGTGCGCGCGAGAACCACGATTGGCGAAACGACGGCAATGAAGAGCAGGATATCGTTGAGGTCAGGCACGCGTCGGGTCGCGAAACATCGCACGTTTGTCGCGTTGCGTTTCGCAATCGCACTTCACCCGTCGCGCGGCATCTGCCACGTTCCGGCATGCGCATCACCGTGACGAACTATCTCGAAGTGATTTCCTCCTGGTGCTTCTGGGCGGCGCCAATGTGGGCTGAGCTGCAGGAGCGCTACGCTGGGCGCGTCGATTTTAATTGGAAGGTCGCGCTCATGGACGCCTCGGGTTTTCCGAAATCCGCTGAGCAATCCGAGTGGTTCTATCGCCGAAGCGGCATGATGATGCGCTCGCCGTTCATGCTGAAGCCGGGTTGGTTCAAGCCGAACCTGCAGGAAGCGCTCGCGCCCAATCTCATCGCCGAGGCCGCGCGTGATCTCGGTATTAAAGACGACCGCGCCTGGCTCCCGATCACGACCGCAACGGTGCGCGAAGGGATTCAGACGGGCGATCTTGAAACCGCGGCACAGATCGCCGCGAATGCACTCAGCCTCGAAAAAGCGAAGCTGCTCGAGCGCGCGAAATCGCCCGACATCGAAGCGCGTGTCCGCGCCACGACCGCCGAGTTCCACGCCATGCAAGTCACGCAGCGTCCCACCTTCGTCGTCGACAGTGAGATCGGCGATCGCGCGGTTTTCTCCGGCTTCGCGAAGATTGAACCGATCGCCGCCACGATCGACGCGATGCTCGACGACATCGCATTCTACGATTCGTTCGCCGCGCATTTCGGCTCGCCGCCGCCGGCCTAACTGCAACCGCCGCGCGGGCGAATCGTTACCAGTTTCACCTTGCCTCGGCACGCATGTTGCACTCAACTTCCCCTCGATTGGCGCCCACCCGCCAGTCGGTCGCCGCGGTCATCGCAGCCGCGACGAATCGGAGTGTTCGGAGTAGGCAACCCCCACGCCGGAGAAGTGCGATTACTGAAGTACACGGCGAAGCGGCTCACTCCCCATCCGCCGGTCAGGAGCTAGATCTAAACTGCAAAATCAAATTCGTGTAAACGGCCGGATTCGCGCCCGCGAAGTCCGGGTCATCGTAGGCGCAACGGGCGAGCAGCTCGGCGTCATGAAACTTTCCGATGCGCTCCGCCGCGCTCAAAGCCTCGGGATGGATCTAGTCGAGGTCGCACCGACAGCGAACCCGCCGGTGTGCAAGATCGTCGATTTCGGGAAGTTCCGTTACGACCTCTCGAAGCAGGAGAAGGATAAGAAATCCTCCGGGACAAAGCTGAAGGAGATCAAGTTCCGGGTGAACATCGACGAGCACGATTACCTGACCAAGCTGCGCCACGGTGAGGCGTTTCTCGATAAGGGAAACAAGGTGCGCGTGCAGTTGCAGTTCCGCGGCCGCGAGATGGCGCACCAGGAATTCGGGATGCAGTTGATGTACAAAGTGCGCGACGACCTGAACACGATGGCGCAGGTCGAGATGGAGCCGAAGCTCGCCGGGCGTAACATCACCATGACGCTGTCGCCGCTGCCGCAGGCGCGGCGCAAACGGCGCTTCCTCGCACCTGATGAGGAAGTCGACGCCGACGCGGAAAACGAGGCCGAGTCGGACGACGACGAGTCTTAGCTCGTTACGGTGGCCGGCTCGTGCGCGACCACTTCGTTCACACGCGTGATTGAAACCGCGCGACCGGTTGATTCGTCCACCTGCACGATCACGCCGCACAAGCGCACCTCGCCTTTCGCGACCGGCATTTGCGCGGGCAGATTCGAGATAAAGCGGCCGACGATCGGATCGATCGTGCGGCCGAGAATCGACTCGTTAGGCCCACACATTCCAGCGTCGCAGATGAACGCGGTGCCGCCGGCGAAGATCTGCTCGTCGGCCGTTTGCACGTGAGTGTGCGTACCGAGTACGGCCGAGACACGGCCGTCGAGGAAGCGGCCAATCGCGATCTTCTCGCTCGTCGTTTCGCCATGCGCATCGACGATGATCACCGGCGTCTCCTTGCGCATCTCAGTCACGGCGCGATCGAGCGCTTCGAACGGATTCTCAAGGATCGGTTTCATGAACGTGCGCGCCTGCACGTTGATCACGCCGATTTTCCCTTTCGCCGTCTCGAGCACAATCGTTCCTCCACCGGGCGCGCCGTTCGGATAATTGATCGGCCGGAGCAAGCGCGGCTCCGTCGCGATGAACGGGACGATTTCCTTCTGGTCCCAAATGTGATCGCCGGTCGTGATGACTGAGACACCTGCGCGCAACAGATCGATCGTGATCTTCGCCGTAATCCCCCGTCCGCTGGCCGCGTTCTCGCCGTTCACGATAATGAAATCGAGACCGTGCTGCTGCTTCCACTCCGGGACGCGCGCAATCACCGCAGTCCGTCCGGGTTCGCCGACGATGTCGCCGAGAAAGAGAATCGTCAGCATCTCGCGAACATGATGTTAAATGTTCTGAAATCCAATTTGTGATCATCGCGCGTCGCCTGCTCCGGCAAATCCTTCTCGTTCTCATCTGCGTTCGCGCTGTGGCCGGCGCGGAGCATCTCAGTCCGCTCGGTAAATCGCCGAATTGGTCCGACTTCGAGAAGTATCAGGAGACACTGACCCACGATGAATTCATGGCTGCGCTGCAGAATGTTTACTGCACGCGCGGTTTGCCTAACGAGTTCATTCAGGTCGAGCCGACGTTTGCCCGGCTCCTGATCGATCAGGACGAGCAGACGTGGTTCATCTTGCGCTTCGCCCCTACGGACGACTCGCGGAAAACGGCTGCCACGAGTTGGAAACACGCAGCCTCGCTGCCCCGCGTGAACGAAGGCCACGAGCTCGCCGGCTTGAAGATCGCGCTCGATCCCGGACACATCGGCGGTCGTTGGGCACAGATGGAGGAGCGCTGGTATCAGGTCGGCGACAGCAAGCCGGTGCAGGAAGGCGACATGACGTTGCTCGTCGCGAAGCTGGTCGCGCCGAAGCTGCGCGCCCGTGGTGCGACGGTCTCGTTCGTGCGCGACAAGACGGAACCGGTCACCCCGAAACGACCGGATGATTTTCGCGAGATCGCGCGCAAGGTTTTGGCGCGCGGAGGAATCACCGAACCGCGCGAAGATTTCTCCGGGACAGCTGATCCGGAGAAAGAGCAGACCGTCCGCTGGCAAAGCGAGATTTTGTTCTATCGCCAGAGCGAAATCCGCGCGCGCGCCGAGCGCGTCAATGCGCAACTGAAGCCGGACCTGGAGCTTTGTTTGCAC
>JBJMWV010000275.1:0-3462 GCA_045809985.1 Chthoniobacterales bacterium
CCAGTATGCGATCACCTGGCCGGAGCGCGTCCCAAATTCCCTCGCGCCACTCGACTTCGACAAAGTCTCGCGGCTTGAATTCGCCACCCCGCGCTACGACGATTTTCCCGCCCTCAAGCTCGCGCGGCGCGCGGGAGAGACCGGCGGCACTTTGCCTGCTGTGTTGAACGCCGCCAATGAAGTTGCGGTCTCAGCGTTCATCGAAAGGCGGATCAAATTCCCGGAAATCTGGGGGCTGGTCCGCACCGTAATGGACCGCCACGCCTCCGTTGCGCACGCCGGGCTCGATGCCATATTGGCGGCCGATCAATGGGCGCGCACCGAAGCCGCCAGCTTAGTTCGGTCGAACTAATTCAGTGATTCCCTGATGATACTGCAAATCTTCCGCTTCCTCGTCATTCTCCTGGAAGTCGTTGTCCTATTTAACCTGCTCATCATCGTGCATGAGCTCGGTCACTTCCTCGCCGCGCGCTGGCGCGGGCTTTTTATCGAGGGTTTCGGCGTCTGGTTCGGCAAGCCGCTCTGGAAGAAGACAATTAACGGCGTCCAGTACTCGTTAGGCTCCATCCCGTTCGGCGGTTTCGTAAAGCTGCCTCAGCTCGCGCCCATGGATATCATCGAAGGTGAAGCTGACGTCGATCGCGCGCAGCTCCCGCAGATTTCCGCGCTCGATAAAATCATCGTCGCGTTCGCTGGTCCGCTCTTCAGTCTGCTTCTTGCGCTCTTCTTCGCCGCCGTTGTCTGGGCGGTCGGTCACCCGGTTAACGAATCGGACACGACAACCACGATCGGCTACGTGCAGGTCGACTCGCCTGCGGCGAAAGCTGGCCTTCAGCCCGGCGACAAGATTCTCGAAGTCGATGGTCAACGCGTGACGCGCTTCTCCGGGATGAACGACAGCGTTATCTGGAACGTCGTCCGGAGCGAAGGCGCGACCATCCCGTTCAAGATTGAACGCAACGGCGCGGTGCTCGATTTCAACGTCGAGCCGTTCAGATCCGAGACGCGCGGCTGGCGGCGCAAGAGCGTGCGGCAGGTGCTCATTCTTCCGGCGCAGACGCCGATCATCGAGGAAGTGCAGGCGAACACGCCGGCCGCAGCGGCAGGCTTGAAGCACGGCGACTTCATCCTCGGCTACAACGGCAATCCGATGTTCCATCCGGTCGCGCTCGCCGATTACATCGAGAAACATCCCGACGAAGCGCTCACTCTTCAGGTCTCGCGCGATAGCAAGACCTTCGATGCTCAAGTGCAGCCGAAGATCCTCGCCGGCGAGAAGACTGCCCGCATCGGCATCCGCTGGGACAGCGGCGGAAAGACATCGATTTCACATCCGAGTCCGATCGAGCAGATCTACAACAGCATCACCAGCACGGTGAACACGATCACCGCGGTCGCGTCGCCGAAGTCCGACGTGAAGCTGCAGCACTTGAGTGGACCGATCGGCATCGGCCGCATCTATTACCTCCTCTTCCAGAGCGAACACGGCTGGCAGCTCGCGCTCTGGTTCAGCGTCATCCTGAACGTGAACCTCGCGATCCTGAACATGCTGCCGATCCCCGTGCTCGATGGCGGACACATCGTGCTCGCGATGATCGAGTCGGTGCGCCGGAAGCCGGTGAACATCAAAATTCTCGAGTTCGTGCAGACCGCCTGCGCAGTCCTCATCATCGGCTACATGCTTTACATCACGTTCTTCGATCTGCAGGACCTTCCGTTCATCCGCGAGAAGCTGGACAAAATGGAAGCGCCGCAACCGAAAGCGTCGATGGAGCCGTAGGACGAAAGGCGGTGGAGACGCCGCCGTTTTCGCCTAACGTTTCGTGACATGGACGCAGCGATGATCACGACCGCCTTCGAGCTTCACGGCTACGAAGTCGTGAAGAACCTCGGCGTCGTGCGCGGGATCATTGTCCGCTCGCGTTCGATTGTCGGCACGATCGGCGCCGGCCTGCAGACATTGATCGGCGGCAACATCACGCTGCTGACCAATCTCTGCGAAAAGACCCGCCAGGATGCCTTGCAAGAAGCGATGCAACACGCGCAGCAGCTCGGCGCGAACGCGATCATCGGTCTGCGCTATGACGCGACCGAGATCATGCAAGGCGTGACCGAAGTCCTCTGTTATGGAACCGCCGTGCTCGTGCAGCCGCGAACGCCAGCCGCGCCATGAGCTACTGCGCGGACCCATTCACGTATCAGCGCCGCGTCACCCGTGAGGTGATGATTGGCAACGTCGGCGTCGGCGGCGCGAATCCGATCCGCGTGCAGTCGATGATCACCTGCGACACGATGGACACAGAAGCATCCATCCAGCAGACGATGGAGCTCGCCGCGGTCGGTTGCGAAATCGTGCGCATCACCGCGCCGACGGTGAAGGACTCGGCGAATTTGCAGCACATCGTCGCTGGTTTGCGCGCGCGCGGCTGCGATGTGCCGATCGTCGCGGACATCCATTTCAAACCCGAAGCTGCGATGGAAGCAGCCAAGTGGGTCGACAAGGTCCGCATCAATCCCGGGAACTACGCCGACTCGAAGAAGTTCAAGATCATCGAGTACACCGACGCGCAATACGCAGCCGAGATCGAGCGCATTCGTGACCGTTTTTCACCACTCGTTAGGCTGTGCAAGGAGCGCGGGATCGCGATGCGCATCGGCACGAACCATGGCTCGCTCTCCGATCGCATCCTCAATCGTTATGGCGACACGCCGCTCGGGATGGTGGAGAGCGCACTCGAGTTCGCGCGGATCGCACGCGAGCACGATTACCATGCGTTCGTCTTCTCGATGAAATCGAGCAATCCGAAGGTGATGATCAACGCCTACCGATTGCTCGTCGCGCGCCTGCAGCAGGAAGGCGCAGACTGGAACTATCCCATTCACCTCGGCGTGACCGAAGCTGGCGAAGGTGAGGACGCGCGGATCAAAAGCGCGATCGGCATCGGGTCCCTGCTCGCGGATGGAATCGGCGACACGATTCGCGTCTCGCTAACCGAAGACAGTGTGCACGAGATCCCCGTCGCGCAGGCACTCGTTAGGCCATACAACGCGCGGATCAGCGAAACTCCGGCGCACGGTGAAGCGGTTCAGCTTTCCTATGATCCGTTCTCCTATTCCCGACGCACTTCGAAAACGATCACGCTGCCAGGCGTCGCGGGCGACCTCTCGTTAGGCGGCGAAGAGACGGTGCGCGTTGTTGTTCCGCAAGCGAGCTTCGAAAAGATCGCGCATAAGATCGATCGCATGGGTGATTACAAACCCGAGCTCGTCCTTGAAGAAAGCGGCGTAATTGAAGTTGATCCGCGCGATGGAAACGCGATCGCGCAGTTGAACAGCGAGAAGAGCGCAAAGCTCGTGACGGTGCGCGACGGCGTCGACCTGCCGGTGATCGCCGCGTTCCGCCTGCTCGCGGCGAAACTCCCGCCGCAGCATCCGATTGTGCTCAAGGATCAACTGCACCCA
>JBJMWV010000276.1:0-1916 GCA_045809985.1 Chthoniobacterales bacterium
AAGATTGGCAAGGCGGTCGCAGAGCGTTTGCTGGCGAAGAACGTCGACAAGGTCGTGTTCGATCGCGGCGGCGCTCAATATCACGGCAAAGTGAAAGCTCTCGCTGACGCAGCGCGCGAAGGCGGACTCAAGTTTTAAGGACTAACGAATGGCTCAACATCAAGGTGGCGGCGGACGCCCACGCGAACGTCAGACAGACAGAAGCTCAGCAGCGCGCGGTGATACCACGGAGAAAGTGGTGTTCATCAATCGTTGCGCGAAGGTCGTGAAGGGCGGTCGGCGTTTCAGCTTTAGCGCGCTCATCGTAGCGGGCGATCACGACGGCAAAGTCGGCGTTGGTTTCGGGAAGGCGAACGAAGTCGCGGAAGCGATCCGCAAAGCATCTGAGTCCGCGCGCAAAGGCATGGAGAAGATGTCGCTGCACGAAAACACCATCCCGCATGAGACGGTCGGTGAGTTCGGTGGTGGCCGTGTTCTGCTTCGTCCCGCATCGCCTGGAACGGGCGTCATCGCGGGTGGCGGCGTGCGTGCGGTTGTCGAGGCAGTCGGAATCAAGGACGTGCTCGCGAAGTCGTTAGGCTCGAGCAATCACTCGAACGTCGTGAAGGCGACGATCGAAGCGCTCCGCGGCCTGCGTCGTAGAGACGAAATTTTCAAAGCGCGCGGCATTCGCCCCGCGATGACGACAACTGCCGAAGGAAAGGCTGACGGACAATGATGCGGTTGCACAATCTCAAGCCGCGTCCCGGCTCGAAGCATCGCGTCAAGCGACTCGGCATCGGCGAAAGCTCCGGTCACGGCAAGACGAGCGGCAAAGGTCATAAGGGCCAGAAGGCGCGCTCCGGCGGAAGCATTCGTCTCGGATTCGAAGGCGGGCAGATGCCGCTCATCCGTCGTTTGCCGAAGCGTGGTTTTAACAACGCGCGATTCCACAAGACTTACGCTGTGATCAATCTCGATGCGCTGAACGCGTTTGAAAAAGGCACGACGGTTAACGAGCAGTTGCTCCGCGAGCGCAAGCTCGTCCGCGGGAACGTCGCTGGTCTCAAGATTCTCGGGGACGGCGAGTTGAAGCACGCCCTCACGATCGAAGCCGACAAGGTCAGCGCTTCTGCTCGCCAGAAGATCGAAGGCGCGGGCGGCAGCGTTACGTTGCGCGAACCGAAGAAGATCGACGGTCCGCGTTTCGCCGCAGCGGCAGCAGCTCCAACTGACGAAGCGCAGCCGAAAGCGGCCGCGAAGAAGTCAGGTGCAAAAAAGATAGCGGCCAAGAAAACATCCGCGAAGAAGAAGTCGAGCTAACGTCGTAAGCGATGGTCTCGGCGTTTCTCAACACCGTCAAAATTCCGGAGCTTCGGCGCCGGATTCTTTTCACGCTCGCAGTCATCGTGATCGTGCGCCTCGGCGCGGCGATCAGCACGCCGGGTGTGAACCAAGCGGTCTTGCAGGAGTGGTTCCGCGGGACGCTTTCCGAGAAATCGGGTGGCGGTGTTGCGGCACTGTTCAACTTGTTCAGCGGCGGCGCGCTGGAGAATTGCGCAATCTTCTCGTTAGGCATCATGCCTTACATCAGCGCGTCGATCATGCTGCAGTTGCTCACCGCGGTGATCCCGCAGCTCGGACGCATGGCGCGTGAAGACGGCGGACGGCAGAAGATCATGCAGTTCACGCGCTACGCGACGGTCGCGTTGTGCATCGTGCAGGGATATCTGCTCGCGGTTTCCTTCCAGCACCCGGAGTCGTATCAAACGATGCTTCCGGGCATCACTGAGACGGTCAGTCGCCTCGGCATTCCGCTGGTCGCGGATCTGGGGATGACCTTCCGCATCATCACTGTGCTGACGCTGACGTCGGGCACGTTGTTCCTGATGTGGCTCGGCGATCAAATCACCGAGCGCGGTATCGGCAACGGTATC